>PEWM01000208.1:0-591 GCA_002779455.1 Deltaproteobacteria bacterium CG07_land_8_20_14_0_80_60_11 | reverse complement strand
CAATAACACCCACTTTTACCGGTTCGGTCATTTCTGTCATAAAGGCACCCGCGCCCAAGAATACGGACCGCCGCAGCCGGCGCGCCGTTTTGCCCATGATACCGGAAAAGACCCTGACAAGGCAATGAAAACCGGGGAAAATACCGTTTGACAAGTGCGGCTCGAAACGATAAATATTTTCAGTACGTTTCCCGGAGGTACGATTGATGGTGGAAAAAGCCAAGTTCATCTGGTTCGACGGCGAATTCATCCCCTGGGAGCAGGCCCAGATCCATGTCCTGACCCACACCCTGCACTACGGGTTGGGAGTTTTTGAAGGCATTCGGGCTTATCAATGCGTTGATGGCCGCACGGCCATTTTCCGCCTGAAGGAGCATATCCAGCGCCTGTTCGATTCCGGCCACGTCATGATGATCGAGATTCCCTTCCAACAGGACGACATCGAGGCGGCCTGCGGCGAAATCCTCCGGCTCAACGGGCAGAAGGAGGCCTATATCCGCCCCCTGGTGTTTTTGGGGGAAGGGGTCATGGGGCTCAACCCCAAGGGCAGCCCCATACAGGTGGCCATTATCAGTTGGGTCTGGGGGGCCT
>PEWM01000216.1:4358-8615 GCA_002779455.1 Deltaproteobacteria bacterium CG07_land_8_20_14_0_80_60_11 | reverse complement strand
GCCCGAATCGGATTTTAGCCGTGAGCTGGGGCACGCCTGGAGCCGGATCGAGGCACTGGCCGGGCTAAAAGGCTAGATATTAATAAAAGGAGAATATCATGAAGACTACAATTGTTGCCATTCCCTCATCCCATCCTGGTGGACTCGAGGCTGCGTTGGGGGCGCATTTCGGCCACTGTGACCTTTACACCCTGGTGAAAATCGCCGAGGGCAAGGTGCTGGAGGTTGCCACCTTGCCCAACGTGCCGCATGAGCAAGGCGGCTGCATGGCCCCGGTCAATCATTTGGCGCAAAACGGCGTGCAGGTCCTCATTGCCGGCGGCATGGGCATGCGGCCGCTCATGGGGTTCAATCAGGTGGGAATCCAGGTCCTTTTCGGCAACGGCGCCCAAACCGTGGGCGAGGCGGTGGAGGCCCTCTTGCAAGGCAAACTGCCGCAATTTACCACCGATTTCACCTGCGGCGGCGGCGGTGGCGGCGGGGCTCCACAGATGGGAAGGTTATAATCGTCAAGAAAGGAGAAAACAAGTGTCTGATGGCGAATTTCCTGTGCCCGGCGAAGTTGGGGAGCAGTTCCTCTGCCTGGCACGATTCCCTAAAAATATCGGCTGGCTTGATAACCCGAGCGGCAAGGGCGCCGCAGTGGGAAAATGCGGCGATTCCATCGAAGTCTCGCTGCGGATAGATATGGGAACCATCGCGGAGATCAAAGTGCTCCCCCACGGGTGCCTCTATACGCAGGTCTGTGCCAGCGCCATGAGCGAACTGGCCAAGGGCCGGGACTTGGATCACGCCCTGGAACTGGAGCCGCGCGATGTAGCAGATGCCCTGGGGGGCCTGCCGGAAGACCACCTGCATTGCGCCCGCCTGGCGGTAAATACCCTGGGAGAGGCCGTTGCCGATTATTACCGGAGGGCTTCTCTTTCGGGTTCAAGTGGTTCCGCCTGACCAACGCAAAACGCGGAGTTCGGGACTCAGTTCAGGGCTCCGCGATCATCTCGCTGAGAGGTCCAGTTATGCTGCGCATCGTTTTCGCCACCGCTCGCCCTAAAGCCTTGCAAGCTTTTACCGCGGCTTTATCGTCAGATTCGGAGGCGCTATTTAAGCAGGTGGTTTCCGGGGCCGAGGCCCTGGAAGCGGTACGCACCTCTGCCCCTCACATCGTGATTATTGACGCTGATCTCCCGGACACCGCGCCTTTGGAGCTTGTCCAGAAGCTGCTCAGGGTCAATGCCATGGTGAATACCGCGGTGGTCAGTCCACTTTCTGACGAGGAGTTCCACGAGGCGAGCGAAGGCCTCGGGATTCTTGGCCGGCTGCCCAACGAGCCCGGTGAGAGCGACGCAGCCGAGTTGCTGCACAAGCTAAGAACAGTGCTCGGGGTTGGATGATTTCAATACGGCTCGAAGAAATATCAGGGCCGGTGGTCCATTGAGGTCTTTTTTTATGATCCATCCCCCACGTTTCGGGCTTATCTCGACGTTATCACCAATGCTTTCAATGAGTTCAGAGGAATGGCGGGCAGTGCCCGCCCTACATTTACTAACTCTAACCCCTGGCCCCTGATCCCTGATCCCTGTCCCCTGGCCCCTGGCCCCTGATCCCTGACTTTACCCCGCCGCGGCTTTCTGGGGGTGGAGGCACTTGAGGCTGTAGTCTTCGGTCTTGAAGGCGTTAAGGACGCGGTCCATGACGGCGTCGGAGGACAGGGCCAGGTCGAGCTGGCGGCAGAAGGCGATCAAGAGCCCCGCCAGCTCCAGGGTCTGCTCGGTTTCCAGGAGGGACAGCTTGACCAGGCGGCCCTGGACCAGGTCACCTTTGGTCTGGGCCTTGAAGCCCAGGTCGTCCAGGAGCTGCTTGACCAGGCGGGCCCGGCGCTCCCGGCGGTCGATTTGAGCGGCGCCGCCCTTGAACTGGAAGCTGATGTAGTTGTCGTTTTTCTCCTCAGAGATGAAGGCGTCCACGATGCCGAAGTGGTAGCCGATCCGGGAGTTGAAATTGAGGTAGTTCTCGGTGACGATGGCGAAGCTCTTGCCCCCCAGGCCGCGCTCGGACTTGGCGGTGTCGTACATGGTGTTGGCAAAGACCGAGATGAAGCCCTTGAGGTCCGGGGCCACCTGGCCGGCCCAGGTCACCCCGGGATGGTGAAAGCCCCGAAGCAGGGCCTTAAAGGGGCGGCTCGTGATGTCGGCCTCGGTCACCTGGTCCTGGCCCGTGACCCGGAGGCCGCCCCCCAGGTCCAGGATGAACAGGTTCAGGGGCAGGTCGGTCTTGAGGCGGCTGACGTGGTGGGATTCCAGGGCTTTTTCCATGTCCGGGATAAACATGGCGTCCATGGCCTTTTCGTGACAGAACCGGGTGATGTCGTGCAGGGTGCGGCAGTTAACCGCCTTAAACTCCGGGCTCTCGGGGTCGAGGAGATTCAACCGGGAGACGGACTTCAAGATGTGGCGCAATTTGAGAAAAACCGGGTCACTGCGCCAGGCTTCGTCCGGCTTAACCCGGCGCGCCAGCAACTCGTGCATGACGCCGGGATAGACCCGGGCGGTGTCGGCATCCACGGTGACCATCTGGCCGGGGTGGAGGACCTTGGTGGCGCCGCCCACCTCCACCAGGGTGGGAATGCGGAATTCCCGGGCCAGGATGCTCATGTGCCCGGTGGGACTGCCCACCTCGGTGATGATGGCGGCAATGCGGTCCATGACCAGCACCAGGCGGGCTGAAGGCTGCCGGCCCACCACCACGGCCCCCGCGGGAATGCGGCTCACATCTTCATCGTGGAGGAAGTGGTGGACCCGGCCGGCGGCCACGCCCCCCACCGCCCGGATGCCGTAGTGGAGGATGGGCGCCGCCATGGGCTCCGGGACGGGCGGCCGCGCCTCTTCGGCAAAGGCCGGGGCGCTGATCCGGAGGGGCCGGGATTGCAGGATGACCATGTTGCCCGCCTCCCCCACGGTCCACTCGATATCCTGGGGCTGGCCGAAATGGTCCTCCAACTCCAGGGCGATGTCCGCCAGGGTCCGGACCTGGTCGTCGGTGAGGCAGGGGGCCTGGGCCTGCGCAGGCGGAAGGGTGATTTCCTCCACCCCCCCGGCGGCCCCGCAGGTGAGGGCCACGGGTTTTTCGGCCACCCGCCGCTGGGTGATGGGGTAGGGGTCCTGCCGGCTCACCCTGAAGAGGTCCGGGGACACGGCGCCGTCCACCGCGTACTGGCCCAGGCCCCACACCGCGGAAATCAGCACGGTGTCGTCCTGGGGGGCGTGGGGGTCCAGGGAAAACATGACGCCGCTGGCCCGGGCCGGGACCATGGCCAGGACGCCCACGGCCATGGGGAGTTCGTTGACGGAAAACTGCTGGTACTTCCAGTAGAATATGGCCCGGGAGGTAAACTTGCTGGCCACGATCTCCTTGTAGTGCCCGGGTAAAGAAGCCGCGTCGACGTTCAAGAGGGTGGCAAACTGGCCGGCAAAAGAGAATTCGGCGTCCTCCCCCACGGCGCTGGACCGCACCGCCAACCAGTTGGTAGGCAGGTCCCGGCCCGCCTGGACAATGGCTTCTTCCAGGTCTTGGGGCAGGGGGGCCTGGCGCACCATGGCCTGGAGTTCCCGGCTGATGGTCTTGAGGCTGTCCAGGTCTTCGATGTTGGCCTGGGAGAGCTTTTCTTCCAGGTCCGCCGCCAGGCTGGAGGATTCCAGAAAGCGCTTGTAGGCCGCGGCGGTTATGGCGAAGCCCTGGGGTACCGGCAGGCCGACGCGGTTGCCGATCTCCCCCAGGTTGGCCATCTTGCCGCCCACCGCCGGGGCCAGCTCCCGGTTCAGGGCCGACAAGGGCAGGATAAATGGGGTATCCGGGATGGTGGGGACCGCTTCTAACTCCGCCAGCATCTCTTCCTGAAGGCGCTGACAGATGGGAACCAGGTCGGTTTGATAACGATTATGCGTGAGGAAATTGAGACAGGTCACCATGCCGGAGACCTGCTCACCCAGGTTATGCACCTGGGAAGAGATATAGCTGGAGTCAAAGACGTAATCGCCGGAAAGTTTTTCCTCCATGTCCGCCATAATTTCCAGGGCCTGGTTGTTGTTGTCGAGCAGGCGCCGGAAATGGACGAATTTCTCCTGCAAGCGGACCTGTTCGCTCGGTTCCGGTTCTTTGAGAAAGCGCCGCAGGAATTTAAACACCGTGTTTTCTCCGTAAGCAGTGAGCAGTGAGCAGTGAGCAGTGAGCAGTAAGCAGTGAGCAGTGTGCAGTGTGCAG
>PEWM01000216.1:0-4276 GCA_002779455.1 Deltaproteobacteria bacterium CG07_land_8_20_14_0_80_60_11 | reverse complement strand
AAGTCTATAGGGCGTGCCGTGCACGCCGAATCCGGCGGCCACGGGCCGCCCTATAACCGCGGTTTTCGGTTTTTTACTGCTCACCGCTCACCGCTCACTGCTCACTGCTCACTGCTCACTGCTTACTGCTTACTGCTCACCGCTCACTGTTTCTTCAGGGCCGCCAGCTCTCCTTGCATCCGCTTCCACTCCAGGGCCCGTTTGATGGTGATGAGGATGGTCTCCTTGCGGAAGGGCTTGGTGATAAAATCGTAGGCGCCCTTCTGGATGGCCTCTTCCGCGGTCTCAATGGTCCCGTAGGCGGTAATGACAATAATGGGCATGGCGGCGTCGATATTCTTGACGATGCCGATGAGATCGATGCCATCCACCAGGGGCATTTTGAGATCGGTGACCACCGTGTCGTATTGACCTTCCTGGAGCAATTTGCTCACCTCCAGGGGATTATTGGTCGTGGTGACCTCATAGCCGGTCTTATCCATCAGGATAGTTTTCAGCAATCTGAGCATATTGGGCTCATCGTCAACGACCAGTATCCGCTCCGGCATATTATCCTCCTGCTTACTCTCTTAAGAGATGACTGCGGTTTCTTCCGGCGCGGCCGGTTCCTGCCCGGCCGCCTCGGCCTCGGGGCCTGAAATAATGGGAAGGTAAACGGTAAAGGTCGTGCCGTGCTTCTCGGGATATTCATCGGCGGGGTAACTGGTGAAGATGATGTTGCCCCCGAACTTGGTGATAATGCCGTAGCTCATGGACAGGCCCAGGCCGGTGCCCTTGCCGGTCTCCTTGGTGGTGAAGAAGGGGTCGAAGATCTTGGCTTGGGCCTCCCGGGGGATGCCGGCGCCCGTGTCGGTGAATTCGATGGCCACCCGTTTGCCGTCCAGGCTTGCCGTCGTGGCGACCTTGAGGACCCCGCCCCCTTTCATGGCGTCGGCGGCGTTGTTGATCAGGTTAATGAAGACCTGCTGCAGTTCCTGGGGGTCGCCCTTGACCCGGGGCAGGCTCGGGGCCAGGCTGGTTTCCAGGCGGATCTTTTTGGTCAGCAAGGTGTTCTTCACCACCGCCAGGGTTTTTTCCAGGAGGCCGGTAACCTCGGCGCTCGTTTCGCTGACTTGCGGAATGCGGGCGAAGGTGAGGATGTTCTCCACGATTTTCTTGCACCGTAGCCCTTCGTCCTCGATGACCTGGAGGGTTTCGTGGATCTCGGGCAGGGACTCCGTCTTTTCCAGGAGGTGTTCGGTGAAGCCCAGGATCACGGTCATGGGATTATTGATTTCATGGGCCACCCCCGCGGCCAGGGTGCCGATGGAGGCCAGCTTTTCCATGTTGATCATCCGGTCTTCAATGGCCTTGCGGCCGGTGATGTTCCGGGAAATGATCTCGTAGGCGAAGGGCTCGCCGTGTTCATCCTTGATGCCCACGATGCTGGTGGAAAACCAGAATTCCTGGTCGCCGATGCTCACCGGGTGGCGCTTGCTCCTGACCTTGCCCGTCTCCTTGACTTCCCGGAGCCACTCCATGTGGAAGTCGGCGGATTTTTGATTGAAGATGTCGTATAAGGTGCGCCCCACGAACTCCTGGAAAGTCCCCTCGATCACGCCGCCCACCGTTGCGGGCTTTACCGACGAGCGGGCGGTGGCGAAGAGGTTGGCGGCGTAGCGATTGATGGACAGGAGGCGGCCGTCGGCGTCCACGGAGTAGATCAGATCCGCGGCGTTCTCCACCAGGCCCTGATACCGGGCCTCGGATTTCTTCAACATTTCCTTCTGGCGGTTGACCTCTGCTTCCAGGCTGGAAGAAAATTGCTGCTCATAACGGAAATTCAGCATCACGATGGTGCCCGACAGGACCACCAGGCCGATGATCACCTGGAGATAGAACTGCCGGGTATAGAGGGTATGGATCACCCCTTCCACTTCGCTGGCCGGGGCCGCCACCGCCACCGACCAGGATTCCTGACGCTGGTTCTCCTGGACCAGGTTCTGGTCCTCCAGCCTGACCGGGGCATAAGCAATGAGCTTCTGGATTTCGCCGGCCATGCCGCGGTGCCACCCGGAGATATAGGCGCCCGAGCCTTCCTTGCCGGCCAGCATCTTCTCCCGCTGAATCTGGTTGATGGCGTCAAAGGAGATGGCGGGCATCCGTTCTTTGCGCACCGTAAAGGCGTTCTTGCCGACGAAGTCGCGTTCCGGATGGTTCAAAAAGATGCCGTCACTGTTCATGATCCAGGCATAGCCGGTTTTGCCGCTGCGGATGCCCTGGGTAAACTTTTTGGCCAGGGCATGGGCATCGATATAAAACGCCAGCACCCCGCTGAAAGCCCCGGAGGGGTGGGGATGAGTTTCGTCCACCGACATCTCATAGGTGGGCACGGCCATGACGGTGATGAGCCGGCCGACGTAGTGGGGGATCTGGGTGGACACCGGCATCACCAGGACCTGGCCCTTGTGTTCCGGTTTGCCGGCCCACGCCAGGTAAGGGGCATCCTTGAAGGAGCCGGTGGTGATCTGATCCACCCCCCGGCTGTCCATCTGGTAAGCCCGGTCGCCGTTCGGGCTGATACGCAGGATTTCCACCACCCCTTCTTCCCGGACGGATGCCAGGGTGGCCCGCATGCGGTTGGCCCAGGACAGCGGCTCCAGGTATTGGATGGAAGGAGAGAAGTTGAGGGTGCTCAGCTCCCGTTTGAGGAAGTTGATATCCTGCTCCAGCAGGCTGGCGGTATATTTGGCCAGCACCAACTGCTGCTGGTTGAAGTCTTCCTTGACGATCTCCTTCATCTGGTTGGCGGACTTGAGACCCAGATAGATGCTGATCCCCAGCAGGGCCAAATTGACCCCTAACAATAAAACCAGGGCGTAGCGGGAGGCGAAAAACGGGAAGCGCCGCATAATCTTACTATTTCCCCACGTGTTCCTGTACGAAGTCCTTAATATACCATTCTACAATACTATCCGAAAACAGCACCATGTCCAGTTGTTTGGTGTAATGGGTGAGTTTGCCCAGCAAGGTCAGGCGCTGGGCCATCTGGTCAGCGGGATACTTGGACAGGCGGGCCTCGATAAGCTCGCCTTGACGCCGGTGATTCAGGTGCAGGCGGTCGATGATAGCCTCAATGAGCCTGGCCCGGCGCTCCCGGCGCTCCGGGGTGGAGCCGCCGCCCCGGAACCCGAAAGTGAGGTAGTTGTCATTCACCTGGTCCGACACGTAGGCCTCCACCGTGGAGAGATGATACCCCAGGCGGATGCTGAAATTCATGTAATTTTTGGAGAGCACGACATAACTCTGGTCCCGCCAGGGGTCGGCGCCCTGGGCCACTTCCGCCTCCCCCTTGACAAAGACCGAGGACAGGCTCTTGACCCCGGCGGGTTTGGCCTGGGCCCAGCGCATGGCGGTCAGGCCCTTCCAGAAGGCCTGGAAGGGGAGGGAGTCCACCTGCGCGGGTTTGACCTTGCGCCCCCAGCCCTTTTTCAGGACGCCGCCCAGGTCCAGGATCCTGACCTTGATGGGCAGCCCCGAATCCAGCTCCACCACCTCGCCCGCGGTGTCGATTTCATTTTCCGTGAGCCGGAACATTTCGCGCATGGAATATTCGTGGGCGTACCGCACGATGTCATGGATAGTTTGGCAGTTAGCCGGTGAGAACCGGGCTTCATCCTGGGGGTTGATCAGGTTGAGGGGGACGATCTTTCTCACCACGGCCTGCAGGGTTTGAAACACCGGGCTGTCGGCCAGGTCATTCTTGTTATCCCGGGGTTCCAGGAGTTCCGGGATCCGGCCTGCATAGACGTTGTTATAGTTGGCGTCCACGGTGACCACTTGTCCGGGTTCCAGGATTTGGGTGGCGTTGCCGGTATTGAGAATGGTGGGGACCTGGAATTCCCGGGCAAGCAAGGCCATGTGGCCGGTGGGGCTCCCGGCGTCGGTAATGATGGCCGCGGTCTGGGGCATCACGGTGACATATTTGGTTGAGGTGTGGCGGGCCACCAGGACGGCGCCGGCGGGGAAGTTTTTCAGATCCTCATCCCGGCGCACCAGGAACACGGGGCCGGCCCCTACGCCCCGGCAGGCCACGGTCCCGTGGTCGATGAGCACGACATAATCCTTCAGGGTCCGGGCCGGCGGGTCGGCGGCCTTTTGGGGCGGGAGCTGCAGCGGCCGGCTCTGGAGCAGCCAGAGTTCACCGTGGTCATCCAGGGCCCACTCGACGTCCTGGGGTTTGGCGAAATGCGCCTCCAGGATGGCGGCCCACTGCGCCAGCTGGGCCAGCTGGCCC
>PEWM01000279.1:7027-7317 GCA_002779455.1 Deltaproteobacteria bacterium CG07_land_8_20_14_0_80_60_11 | reverse complement strand
CATGGGCGCCACCTCACGCCTGGAACGAGGGGCCGAAGACCTTCTGCCAGTAGGCGACGGTCAGTTGCTTGTTCGGAGCCGCAAGCGCCGCGTCGATGGCGTCGCCGGCCTCGAGCGCGGCGTCGACGATGGCGTCGGCGTTGGCGGCCGTGTAGAGCCGCGCCACGTTGTTGCTCGCGTTCACGGGATCGACGATCTGAACCGTATCGTTCGATGGGCCTGCCGTGGCAGGATCGTAGTAGTCCGCGAAGACGATACGCTCGCGGAACCGGCTGCTCGCGAGGTAGGTG
>PEWM01000279.1:0-6976 GCA_002779455.1 Deltaproteobacteria bacterium CG07_land_8_20_14_0_80_60_11 | reverse complement strand
TCGGGGGCGCCGGTCCAGATTTCCGGCTTGCCCCGGGCGGGCGGGGGAAAGACTTTTACCACCTGGGTGAAGGAGCCGCTCAAACCCACTGCGTTGGCCGAAAGGCCCAGGTCACCCAGACCCCACACCGGGATGGCGGCTTTCTTGGCCTTGAGTTTGGCCTTGAAAGACGGCACCCGGGGTTCGTTGATCTCCCTGACCACGGTGACCAGGGCCGGCAGACTCGTTTCCACCGCGTCATAGCCGTGGTCCAGGAGGCGTTCCACCGTGACCGCCCCGCCGTCATTGAAAGTGAGTTTCCGGGCCCAGGCCACGTAAGGGATATCGAGGATGGTAGCCAGCATGGGGCCAACCTGGGCGGTGTCGCCGTCAATGGCCTGCTTGCCGCACAGGATCAGGCCGGCGCCGCCTAACTTCTCCACGGCCCGGGCCAGGGTCAGCGCCGTGGCCCAGGTGTCGGCCCCGGCAAAGGCCCGGTCAGAGAGGAGAACTGCGGCATCCGGGCCATAACCCAACGCCTCGCGCAACGCCGCTTCGGCCTGGGGCGGCCCCATGGTCAGCACCGTCACCGTGCCCCCCTGGGACTCCCTGACCCGCAACCCCTCTTCCAGGGCGTAGAGGTCAAAGGGGTTGATGATGGCCGCAATCCCCTCGCGCTTCAGGGTGTGGGTCACCGGGTCCAGGCGCACTTCCTGGGTTTCGGGCACTTGT
Organism: Deltaproteobacteria bacterium CG07_land_8_20_14_0_80_60_11; assembly: GCA_002779455.1. Classification (GTDB taxonomy): domain Bacteria; phylum Desulfobacterota; class Desulfobaccia; order Desulfobaccales; family 0-14-0-80-60-11; genus 0-14-0-80-60-11. The sequence continues at coordinate 6,265 of PEWM01000279.1, read as the reverse complement.
TTGATGCAGACGATGATGTTCATAAATTTTATAATAGAGTGGATAATTGTTCTATGTCTATTGAATTTATTCTTTTGTCTTTAGGGGGAAAACCTGTAATTGTTAGAAAATACATATTATCTGATTTTCTTTTATGCTTCAATCTATAACCAGTTAAATCTATTAGATCCCAATCACGTGATACACCCAAAATGATTCTAGCCAAGTTTATAGCTTGCTCTTTATTTAGTTTGACCCCAATTGTTTCGAGCTCATCAATTTTTATTGTTGATTTTTCAGCTGAATAAATTTTTAGACATCTTACATGCGAATACTTTTTGGAGATTTTCTGCTTATTGAATTATCTCCTTTAACCCTCGTTCCCAAGCTGAGCTTGGGAACGGGTCTGGGGGCCAGGCTGCGCCTGGCCGGCTAAGCGCAGCTTTGAAAATACGCCGGTTCCCAAGTGCAACTTGGGAACCAGAAAAGTAGGGTGCGTCTTACGCACCATTTTTTGGCGCGTAAGACGCGCCCTACGGTAAACTGACCCCTGGCCCCTGACCCCTGGCCCCTGACCCCTATTTTTTCTTGGAGTATTCTTTATTCAGCGCCAGGCCGATGATGTTGCGCATGATCTGGTTGGTGCCTTCGTAGATCTGGAGGATCTTGGCGTCCCGCATCATCTTTTCCACCGGGTATTCCCGCATGTAGCCGTGGCCGCCCATGACCTGGACCGCGTCCACGGTGACGGCCATGGCCATGTCGGTGGCGAAGAGCTTGGCCATGGCGCCTTGTTTGGAGTAATCCTTGGGCTGGCTGTCGATATACCGGGCCACGGCGTACACCAGGGCCCGGGCCGCCTCGATCTGGGTGGCCATGTTGGCGAGCAGATGCTGTACCGCCTGGAAGGAAAAGATGGGGGCCCCGAACTGGCGCCGCTCCTTGGCGAAGGCCGCGGCTTCATCCAGGGCGCTCTGGGCCAGTCCCACCGCCAGGGCGCCGGCGCCGGGCCGGGCCAGGTCCAGGGTCTTCATGGTGATGATGAAGCCCAGGCCGGGTTTCCCCAGGAGCCGGTCGGCGGGGATGCGGCAGTCTTCCAGGATCACCTCCCGGGTGACGGAGGCCCGGATGCCCATCTTCTTTTCTTTTTTGCCGAAGGAGATGCCGGGATCATTTTTTTCCACCAGGAAGGCCGAGGCTCCCCGGACCCCTTTGGACCGGTCGGTGAGGGCGATGATGGTGTAAAACTCGGCTTCCCCGGCGTTGGTGATCCACTGCTTGGCGCCGTTGAGGACGTAAAAATCGCCGTCTTTCACCGCAGTGGTGGCAATCGCCCCGGCATCTGAGCCCGCCTGGGGTTCGGTCAGGGCAAAGGCGGACAAAACCTCGCCCCGGGCCAGGGGCGGCAGATAGCGGTGTTTCTGGGCATCGGCGCCGTACAGCAGCAGGGGATAGGCCCCCAAGAAGCTGGCGGCATAGGTGGTGGCCACCCCCACGCAGCCCTCGGCCAGGGCCTCCAGAACCAGGCAGTTTTCCAGGCACCCAAGTTCCAGGCCGCCATAGGCCTCGGGGATAACGGTACCGCAGAGGTCCGCCTGGGCCAGGTCGGCCATGATGTCCCAGGGAAAGATCTCTTCCTCGTCCAGCTGCGCCCGGATGGGTTTGATGCGCTCGCGGGCGATCTGGCGGGCCAGGTCCTGGAGCATCTGCTGCTCTTCGGTGAGCAGGTGATTCATGGCCCCTTACTCCGCCGCTTTGGGGATCACCAGCCGGCCCTTGTAAAACCCGCAATGCGGGCAGGCATGGTGGGGCAAACGCGGCTCATTGCACTTGGGACAGGTGGATAGCGACGGGGGGGTCAGGGCATCATGCGAGCGTCGCGTGTTCTTTTTCGAGATGGATTTCTTTCTTTTGGGTAAAGGCACGGGGTCTCTCCTTAAATTTTCAACTTTGCCAGCAGGGCAAAGGGGGAATTAATGGCATCGGCCGGGCAGGTGCAGGTCTCGCGCCTGAGGTTGGCCCCGCAATGGGGGCACAGGCCCTTGCAGGTCTCATCACAGAGAGGTTTTAAGGGCATCATGAGGATGATCTGCTCCCTCAGAAGGCTCTCCAGGTCCACGATCTCCCCGGTATAATAGTCCCGGTCCAGGTCCGTCAGGCTCAATTCCTCATCGGCGGCGCCGGCGGTTGGGGGGCCGGGGACCAAGAGGAGGTCAAAATCAATCGTGGCCGGGGCGGCAAAGAACTCCAGGCAGCGGCTGCAGGCCAGTTCCAGATGGCCGGAGAGGTTTCCCCGGACCAGGAGGTCGCGGCCATGTTTCGAAAGGTGCACGAGGCCGGTTATCCGGGCGCCGGCAAAGTCCAGACCCGGATCTTCTTCACGCCAGCGGGCGAACCACTCCTGACCCAGGTCGATTACGACCGGGAGGCCCGTTTCGGGAATGGTCTTCAGGTTGATTTGCAGGGTTTTTTTCGTAGTCATTACTGTATCATTAAGGCGAGGATAAAATAAACCCTTGGCCCTCGGGTACAAAATATTTAATATAAAGAAATCTGCCAAAGTGTCAAGATTTTTAAGGAAAAACCAGGAGGTGACTTCGGTCTCCGGTCCCCCGATAAGCTATGAAAATCGCCCTCATCGGCCAACCCAATTGTGGTAAGAGCACTATTTTCAACTACTTCAGCGGCTATAAGGCCGCGGTCTCCAATTTTCCCGGCACCACGGTGAAATTCACCGTCAGCCAGGTGGTGTTCGAAGGAGAAGAACTCACCTGCGTGGACCTGCCCGGGGTCTATTCCCTGACCTCCACCGACCGGGCGGAACTGGAATCCCGCAACTACCTGCTGGCGGGGAAGTCCGACGTCATCATCAACGTCATTGACGCCTCTCTTCTGAGCCGCAGCCTGGAACTCACCCTGGAGCTGATGAGCCTGGAGCGCCCCCTGGTGGTGGCCCTGAACATGATGGACGAGGCCGCCCGCAAGGGGACCGTGATCGACGCCGCCAAACTCTCGGGGCTTCTGGGCGTGCCGGTGGTAACCACCGTCGCCGTCACGGGCCGGGGCTTGAGCGATCTGTTGCGGGCCGCCTTAAGCGCCGGCCGGGCCGGGGTCCGCCCCACCCAGACCCTGTTTGCCCGGGACGTGGAAGAAGAAATCGACTCCCTGGCCGACCAGTTGGATTTCACGTTTTCCCAAGAATTGGGGCTGCCCTGGCGCTTCATGCTGGTCAAGGCCCTGGAGGACGACCCCTACGTCATCGGGGAGATCGGGCGCCGGGACTCCGAGGCCGTCCATTGGGTGCGCAACAGCCAGAAGATTCTGGCCCAGTCCCACGGGCGGCCCCCGGAAACCGTGATCTCCTCCGAGCGCCATGCCCTGAGCCTCAATATCTTCGAGCAGGTGGCGAAGGTTAAGCCCGCCACCAAACCCGACTGGCGCGAGCGCCTGGATAAGATCGCCACCGATAGATTCTGGGGCTACGTCCTGCTGGTCGCAGTCCTGACCGCTTTTTTCCAGGTGGTCTTCCGGTTCGGCCAGTTAACCGAGAACTTCCTGATGGGCTATTTAACCGCGGCCCAGGAATTTTGCAAGGCCTGGCTGGGGGTCCATAACCTGACCTACAGCCTGGTGGAGGGCCTGCTCATGGGCATCTTCGGGGGGGTGGCCATCGTGCTGCCGTACCTGCTGCCCTTTCTCATCGGCCTGGCCCTGCTGGAGGACAGCGGCTATCTCCCCCGGGTGGCCTTCCTCATGGACAACTTCATGCACTTCCTCGGGCTCCACGGCAAGTCCATCATCCCGTTCATCCTGGGTTACGGCTGCAGCGTGCCCGCGGTGATGGCCACCCGCATCCTGGAGAGCCCCCGGGACCGGCTGATCGTCTCCATGCTGGCGGTGCTGGTACCCTGCTCGGCCCGCTCGGTGATCATCTTCGCCCTGGTGGCCTACGCCCTGGGACCTTACTGGGCATTGGGGGTCTACTTCTTCAATCTGGTGGTCATCGCCCTGTTGGGGAAGGTGTCCACCTGGATCCTCCCCGAGGTTTCCCCGGGGCTGCTCATGGAAATTCCGGAATACCGCTTCCCCACCTGGAAAAACGTGTCCCGCAAATCCTGGCACAGCCTCAAGGAATTCATCGTGGTGGCCTGGCCCATCCTCATCGTGGGCAGCCTGGTCCTGAGCCTCCTCCAATTTTACCACCTGGAGGTGTACGTCAACGACCTGTGCCGCCCCTTCACCGCGGTCCTGGGCCTGCCCGCGGTGCTGGGCACCACCCTGATTTTCGGGATCATGCGCAAAGAACTGGCCCTGGTCATGCTCGCCGAGGCCCTGGGCACCCCCCAGATCACCACGGCCTTGACCCTCACCCAACTCCTCACCTTCACCATCTTCGTGCTGTTTTACGTCCCCTGCGCCTCCACCGTCGCCGCCATGAGCCGGGAGTTGGGCTGGAAAGGCGCGGCCACGGCCGCCGGCCTCTCCCTCATCCTGGCCCTGATCCTGGGCCTGCTGACGAGAGGCTTCGGGGCGCTGGTGTTTTAAGGAGAGACATTCAAGGATAATTTACTGATTTCATTGGCTGGTTTCCCTTGACCCTGCAGGCAATATAATTTAATATAATAGACAATCCGAAGGACGCGGGAGCATTTATGGACGTCAAAGAAGCCGTACTGGCTGGTCTGAAGGAACTCATCGTGCCTGAACTCCAGGTCATGAAGCAGGCTCAGGCCGAGCTGAAGACGACTCTGGGGCTGACCAACAAGCGCCTCGACGATATAAATTCCCATTTGATCGATCAGAGCCGGCGCATTGATGAGACCAATAAACGGATCGATAGTATTCACGCCGATCTGATCACGCGCATTGATAAGGTCAACGCCGATCTGGTCACGCGCATTGATAAGGTCAACATGGATTTGATTATGCGCAATGACGAAACCAACCGGGGTCTGGCGCGCCTGTATGAAGTCATTGTGCGCCGGGAAGAACATCAATTCCTGGCGGAGCGGGTGGCCCGCCTGGAACAGTCGTTGGAAGAACTGAAGCGGCGCCAGGCGGCTTGATTGCAGGGAAATTCTGTCGGTCTGTTTACTTCAGGCTTCGGCCCCCTGGCCTCTTAAAGCATAGTAGAAGGGAGGACCGGGGGACAGAGGAGCCCCGCTATCCTCCCAAAACTCCCCTTCCATCCCCCTGAAATGGTAGGGGCGACCCGCCGGGTCGTTCCAATCGTTCTAAGACCAATCATCATAAGACATTATCAGCAAATGTAGGGCGGGCATTGCCCGCCGTAAATTAATGCTTTTTGATTAATGGTGGGCAGTGCCCATCCTACATCCTGCCTTTATATTATTAGAGGGAAAATTTCCCTAACCGAGGAAACGCCGCCAGCAGGCCCGGAGGTACGGGCAGAGGGCGGCCGGGGTTGAGCCGGTGCGCCAGTTCCAGGGCGTTGGCCACCGCCTGGCCCGCCGGGTGGTTGTTGAAGATGACGTAGGTCTCAGCCGCCTTCGCCATCAGCTCCCGGGTTATTTCCGCCAAATCCGCCAGTTCCTCTGGGGAGTACAGGTAGTCATACCGGGCGCCCCGGTCGTCCCCGAACTCGAACCAGGCGTCCTGCCGCCGGCCGTGGCAGCGCAGGTACCCGCGGCGCCCGGTGACCCACCTGGTCGCGCCCATGGGGTAGGAGACTATCGGCTGGTCAATGTTGCAGAAATCCAGGCCGGCCTCCTCAAAAAACTCCCGCACGGCCCGCTGCTGCCAGGAACGGTGGCGCACCTCCACCGCCAGGGGAAATTCCGCCAGGGCCGCCTTGAGCTTCAGTAAATAGCCGCGATTGTCCTCGGTGTTGTGGAAGGAGTAGGGGAACTGGGCCAGGAGCGCCCCTAACTTCCCGCCGGTGAGGAGCGGGGTCAGGCCCTCCCGGAACTGGGCCCGCTCGGGGGCCGGCAGCCGGCGTTCGTGGGTGAAGACCTGCCACACCTTGGCGGTGAAGCGGAAATCCGGAAAATCCGCCACCGCCGCCAGCCAGCGCCGGGCGTAGTCGCACTTGAGGGGCCGGTAAAAGGTGACGTTGATCTCCACCGCCGCGAACCGGGACGCCAGGAAGGTGAGGCGGCCGGCGCCCTTGAGCCCCGGGGGATAGACCACACCCTGCCAGTCGGGGTAATCCCAGCCCGCCGGGCCGATGTAAAGTTTTCGGTTTTCGGTTTGCGGTTTTCGGTGAGGGGGGTCAGCGGGGCCGTTTTCAGGGATCAGGGCCGACATGCCGCACAATGGCGCTCTT
>PEWM01000191.1:3622-7313 GCA_002779455.1 Deltaproteobacteria bacterium CG07_land_8_20_14_0_80_60_11 | reverse complement strand
GCGGGGGTCCTTCTGGGTGCACAGCAGGATAAATTTTTCCTGCCCCATGGCATATTCCAGGGCATGAATGGAGCGTTCCCGCCCGATAAACAGCGGCACCACCATGTGGGGGAAGATGACGATATCCCGCAGGGGCAGCATGGGCACGGAGAGCAGATGGCGTTTGTCCCCCTCCCCGGCGCCGCGGTTTTTGGGTAATCGGAAGATCATTGTTGCACCGCCAATCCGGGCTTATCCCAGGAAACGTCCTCCGCGGTCCGGTAGGTAAAAATCGGCGCGGCATGTTTGATAATGAAGTCCTCGTTGATCAGGCATTCCTGCACGTCTGTGAGGGAGGGCAGTTCATACATCAGGTCCAACATGGCCCGTTCGAGGATGGCTCTCAGCCCCCGGGCCCCGGACTTGCGCTTCAGGGCCTCTTTGGCCACCGCCTCCAGGGCGCCGTCGGTGAATTTCAGGGCGACCCGGTCCAGTTCCAGGAGTTTCTGATACTGCTTCACCAGGGCGTTTTTGGGTTCCTTGAGGATGCGCATCAGGGCCTCTTCATTCAGCTCATCCAGGGTGGCGAGCACCGGCAGGCGCCCCACAAACTCAGGGATAAGTCCGAACTTCAAGAGATCCTGGGGCTGCACCTGGACCAGAGTCTCGCCCAGGGGACGCTGGCTCCGGCTCTGGATGTCGGCCCCGAACCCCATGGACTTGCGGCCGATGCGGGCCCCGATGATGTCCTCCAGGCCGTTGAAGGCGCCGCCGCAGATGAACAGGATGTTGGTGGTGTCCACCTTGATGAACTCCTGCTGGGGGTGTTTGCGGCCGCCTTTGGGAGGCACCGAGGCCATGGTGCCCTCGATGATTTTGAGCAGGGCTTGCTGCACCCCTTCCCCGGAGACGTCCCGGGTGATGGAGGGGCTGTCGGTCTTGCGGGCGATCTTGTCCACTTCGTCGATGTAGACGATGCCCCGGGAAGCCTTTTCGACATCGTAGTCCGCCGACTGCAGGAGGTTGAAGATGATGTTTTCCACATCCTCGCCCACGTAGCCGGCCTCGGTCAGGGTGGTGGCGTCGGCGATGGTGAACGGCACGTTCAAGATGCGGGCCAGGGTCTGGGCCAGCAGGGTCTTGCCGGAGCCGGTGGGGCCCACCAGCAGGATGTTGCTCTTCTGGAGCTCCACGCCGTCCAGGTCCACCCCGGCATTGATGCGCTTATAGTGGTTATAGACCGCTACCGACAGGATCTTTTTGGCGCGTTCCTGGCCGATGACATACTCGTCGATCTGTTTCTTGATGGCCGCCGGCTCGGGAATCGACAACCGGGCGTGTTTGGCTTCGTCCTTCTCGTACTCTTCGGCGATGATATCGTTGCACAGTTCGATGCACTCATCACAGATATAGACGCCGGGGCCGGCGATGAGCTTCTTCACCTCGCCCTGGCTTTTGCCGCAAAAAGAACACAACAGGTCGGCACTCTTGTCGGTACCGCGTTTACTCATAAGGATCGTCCTCCCCAAACCCTGAAAAGAAACCGGTTCGAGGGTTTGGCTGGTCTGCTTCGTTATCGCCCTGCGTGCCTTGTCTTATGACATCGGCTCCGGGCGGCTGTTTCTTCAGTTCTTATCAGGCGCCTAATCCTGATGCCGGGCGGGAAAGAGAATTCCCGGTTCCCGGCGGGTGATCACGTCGTCAACCAGGCCATATTCCTTGGCCTGCTGCCCGGACATATAAAAATCCCGCTCCGTATCGTGATTGATGCGCTCCATGGATTGGCCCGTGTGTCTGGCCATAATACCGTTCAACTCTTCCCGGAGACGCAAGATCTCCCGGGCCTGGATGTCCACGTCCGTGGCCTGGCCCTGAAAGCCGCCCAGGGGTTGGTGAATCAAGATCCGGGCGTGGGGCAGGGCAAACCGCTTGCCCTTGGCGCCCGCGGCCAACAACAGCGCCGCCATGGACGCCCCCTGGCCCATGCACAGGGTGGCCACCGGGCTCTTGATATACTGCATGGTGTCGTATATAGCCATCCCCGCGGTCACCAGACCGCCGGGGGAGTTGATGTAAAAGTTGATTTCCTTGTCGGGATCCTCTGCCTCCAAAAACAGCAGTTGGGCGATCACCAGGTTGGCGACATCATCGTTGATGGCCGTCCCCAAAAAGATGATCCGGTCTCTCAGAAGCCGGGAATAAATGTCGTAAGCCCGCTCCCCCCGGCTGCTCTGCTCCACTACGATGGGAATTAACTGCATTCTACTCCTTTTCCCCGGCCGGGCCCGCAACCTCGGCCGCGGCGGCAGTAATCTCGGCTTTATCCAACAACAGTTTCATGGTCTTGTCGTCCAGGAGCGTCCGCCGGAGGGCCCCCAGCAGATCGTGTTCCTCATAAAACTTCTTGATCTCGGCCACGTCCCGGCGGTTGTTGACTGCGATCCGGGCCAGGGCGGCATCCGTTTCGGCTTCGTCCACCGCCAGGTTCTCCTGGTCGGCGATGCGGGACAGGACCAGCCTGACCCGCACCCGGCGCTCGGCCATGGGTTTCATGACCTCCAGCATCTTGGCCGTGTCCATGCCGGACGGGTTAAAGCCTTGCTGACTGAAGCGGTCCATTTGGTCCCGCAACATGTTCTCCTGCTCCTGGGCGATCAGGGAGGGCGGCGCCTCAAATTGATGGCGGGCCAGCAACCGATCCGCCACCTGATTTTCCAGGTAGGCCTGCCGCTCCCGTTCCTTTGCCGTAATAATATCCTCTCGCACGGCGGTGCGCAAGTCAGCCAGGGTTTGAAAGTTGCCCCCGAGGTTCCGGGCGAAGGCGTCGTCCAGTTCGGGCACCACTTTCTCTTTCACTTCATGGACCTTCACCTGGAAGTCGATCACCTTGCCGGCGATGAGGGGATTGGCGAAATCAGCCGGCAGGGACACGGGAAAGCGCACTTCGGCGCCGGCCTTAAGCCCCACCAGGTTGCCCTCGAACTCAGCGTTGAACTTGCCGCTCCCCACCTCCAGGTAGGCGCCTTCCGACTTGCCGCCTTCCACCGGCTGCCCGGCGAAGTGGGCCTGGTGGTCCAGGACCACGAAGTCCCCCTCCCGGACGCCCCGGTCTTCCGCCGGGGGTTTCAAGAGGGCGTTGTCCTGCCGGATCTCCTCCAGGCGGGCCTCCACCTCCGCGTCGGTCACCGCCACTTCCGGCGCTGAGAGCGTAAGGCCCAGGTAGTCCTCGGCGGTAAACTCCGGCGAGACCTCTATCTCTACACTATAGCAGTAATCCTCCCCGGCCACCACCGGGGGCGCGGGCTCCGGCCAACTCAGGTTGATGGCTTCCAGGCCCTTGTCCTTCAGGGCCTCGCCCAGGGAACGGCGCACCAGGGTTTCGGACACATCATGGTCTATGTCTTTGTGGTAATACATCTCAAGGACGGACCGCGGCGCCTTGCCCGGCCGGAAGCCTTTGACTTTAGCCCGCTTCCCCAATTCCCGGTAGGCCCGGTCCACTTCCTGGGTCACCTCGGTGGAGGGGACCTCGATCTTTAATTTCCGTTTGACTCCGCTGAGATTCTCCATCTCCACCTTCAAGGCGCTTTCGGTCATTTTCTTAGCTCACCATCTTTCAGTTAATTTAAATTTTTTATAAGGGTTCAGGCGGGGCTCCCCCAGCCTGACTCTCCCCCGTCAAGGTGTGCGAGAGGGGGGACTCGAACCCCCA
>PEWM01000191.1:0-3591 GCA_002779455.1 Deltaproteobacteria bacterium CG07_land_8_20_14_0_80_60_11 | reverse complement strand
GTCTGCCAAATTCCGCCACTCTCGCAACGTTGCCGATTCATCTAATAAATTTATTAACTTTCCCGGCCTAAGTCAACCGTCTCCGGGCCGGTTTCGTCTCGCACCGTTGTTTCTTACCCGGAATCATGGTATCAATTAACGATTCCGGCTCGCTGCCGCCCGGCTTAGGAACAAGGACATAACCGCTTGGGGCCGGGTTTTAAACCCGCCCCTGAAGGGACGGAGAGCCACAAGGGTGCGTTCTACGCACCATAAAGCTTTAGGCGGCGCGCCGCGTGACGGTAACTTTTATTATAGCTTAATTCAGCAGGTTCCCCAAACAACCAGCCTTGCCGGCCGCGGCGACTCGCCGGGCGCCGTTTTTGCAGTTTTTTCACCAAGGGAGGATGAATCGAGCATGGAGGTCCAGGAAAAGGACGAAATGAAACAACTACGGGACCGTCTGGCCGTCAACCCCAAAATGGTCTGGGACCGGGTGGATGAGGGCGAACTGGCGGCCATCTTCGCCTACGGCGAGCATTACAAGACTTTTTTGGACCGGGCCAAGACCGAACGGGAGGCGGTGGTCGAGATCGAACGCCAGGCCAAGGCCTTGGGCTTTGTGGACCTGGCCGGGAAGGAGGCCGGTCCCCGGGGTTATTATAATTACCGGGGCAAGAACATCGTCTTAGTGGTTCAGGGCCGCCGGCCCCTTACCGAGGGGCTTCGCCTGGTGGCCTCCCACATCGACTCTCCCCGCCTGGACCTGAAGCAGTACCCCCTCTATGAAGACACGGACCTGGCCTTTTTAAAGACCCACTACTACGGCGGCATCAAGAAATACCAGTGGCTGGCCCGGCCCCTGGCTATCCACGGGGTGGTCATCAAGGCCGACGGCAGCCGGGTGCAGCTCACCATCGGCGAGGACCCCCATGACCCGGTCTTTTCCGTGCTGGACCTCTTGCCCCACCTGGCCCGCAAAACCCAGATGGACAAGAAGGTGGCCGACGCCTTCGAAGGGGAAAAGCTCAATGTCCTGGTGGGGTCCCTCCCCCTGGGGGACGCCGAGACCAAGGAGCGCGTCAAGCTCCACCTCTTAAAATACCTGGAAGACCATTACGGCATCGGCGAGGAGGACCTGATCAGCGCCGAACTCGAGGTGGTGCCGGCCGGGCCCGCCCGGGACCTGGGCTGGGACCGCAGCCTGGTGGGGGGTTACGGCCAGGATGACCGGTCCTGCGCCTACGCCGCCCTCGCCGCCCTCCTGGACCTCCAGGAGCCGGAGCACACCTGCCTGGCCCTGTTCTATGACAAGGAGGAAATCGGCAGCGAAGGCAACACCGGGGCCAGGAGCTTCCTCCTGAACGAAATCGTGGAACTCCTCCTGGAACGCCAGGGAGAAAGCCCCCAGGCCCGGCGCCGGGTGCTCATGGCCAGCAAGGCCCTGTCGGCCGACGTCACCGGGGCCCTGGACCCGGATTTCCCCGAGGTGCACGAAAAACGGAACGCCGCCCGCCTGGGCTACGGCGTCGCCTTCCACAAGTACGGCGGCAGCGGCGGCAAGTATTCCACCAGCGACGCCAATGCCGAGTATGTCGCCTGGATTCGCCGCATCTTCAATGAGCACGGGGTCGTCTGGCAGGCGGGCCAGTTGGGCAAGGTGGACGAAGGCGGCGGCGGCACCATCGCCAAGTTCCTGGCGGTGTACGGCATGGAGATCATCGACTGCGGCACGCCCTTGCTCTCCATGCACTCGCCCTTTGAGGTGGCCTCCAAGGCCGACCTCTACATGACCTTCAAGGCCTTCCAGGCCTTCTGCAAGGCGGGCTAAAACCGGGGCATACCTACTCCGGCCCCCGGCGACCATCCCATATCGGGGCGGGTTTAAAACCCGCCCCTACCTTTTTATCAGCCGACTTGCAACTTTACGCAAAAATGGTACCCTTAAAGTACCTCAGGTTCAACCTGCCTCGGGAACGACGACATGGGCAAATTCTTCTCCCGCTTTAAAAAAGATCCGGTAGACGCCTCGGTTTCCTCCCTGGGGAATATGGCCAATTTTTATAGCCTGCTGATCTTTCTCATCGCCATTCCCTTTGTCCTCATCGTGGCCCTGGTGTGGGTCACCGGTATCCTGGGCTTCAACGCCTATATCTTCGCAGGGTTCGCCGGTCTGCTGGCCTATATCGTCTGGCGCCTCTATCGCCGCTGGGGGATCATCAAAGCCAAGATGGCGGCCCAGACCGGCGACTTCCAGGACCTGATGCGGGAGGCCACCCAGAGCGGCAAAGACGTGGAAATCTCCCTGATGAACGGGGTTTTCACCCTGCGCTACAGCGGGGCCCACCGGCTGACCCAGGCCACCCTCCCCCCCGGGCGGCCCCAGCCCCTGGCCCTGGCGTCCCCCGACGCCCTTTCGGCCGAGGCCGCCGACCCCCACGCCTGGCTGCCGCCGGAACGCCTCCGGGAGGAGTTGGAGGAGTTCATCAAGCTCCGGGACGAAGGCGTCATCAGCCCCGAAGAATTCGACCGCATCAAGACCAGCCTGCTGCAGCGCCTGTCCGCCTGAAAAGCTGCGCCCGCCCGCCATCCCTCACGCGTCATCGTGCCGATATTTTCCGAAAAGGGCCTTGAAATTATACGCTGGACGTATAACATATAATCAGGTAAGGTAATGGATGATTATAAGTTTCCGCGACAAGCGGACCCGCGCCTTTTTCGAAGGCGTTCGGGTTAAGGCGTTCCAGGGATTCGAGCGGCAAGCCATGTTGCGGCTCGACCGCCTGCACGCCGCGGACCGCCTGATGGCGCTCAACACGCCGGGCAATCGGCTTGAAGGGCTCAAGGGGGATCGGCAAGGCCAGTACAGCATCCGCATCAACGATCAATGGCGGATTTGCTTTGCCTGGCCGGAAGGCTCCCCGGGGCCGCTTAACGTGGAAATCGTGGACTATCATTAGGAGGTGACTTATGGCGCGGCTTATCATCCATCCAGGGGAGCACCTGGCCGACGAGCTCAAGGCGCTCGGCATGAGTGCCAACGAGCTGGCCAAAGAATTGGGGGTGCCGACGAACCGGATCACCGAGATCATCCGCGGCAAGCGTGGCATCTCGGGGGATACGGCCTTGCGCCTCGGCCGGTGGTTTGGCACGGGGCCGGATATCTGGATGAACCTGCAAAAAAACTACGAGCTGCGGCTGGCGGCGCAGGCAATCGGCGATGCCCTGCAAAAAATCCCGCAGCCTCACCAGGGCGCCAGGACGAGGGACGATTTGCAGCCGTAGATAAAGATGATGAATGGAAGGCTACGGGCGTCTTTTTGTCCAAATATTTGGCCAACAGCCAGACCGCAACCCCGCGCCGCGCCGACGCGGTGTTTTTTGTCACTGGACAAAATGCTTCAAATTGTCTAGTTTTAGGGAGTGTTGGTTTTCATAACTGGACAAATTAGCACGAATTGTCCAGTTTAAGAAAAGCAATATTAGCTTTGGTGCAGAAATTCGGCGGGCATGGCCCGCCCTATGGAAACTACCCTTTTGGTAGCCAAAAAGAACCTGTGCCGAAGGGCAAACAGAAAACCGAAAACTGAAAACCGCCTTTAGACTCCCCAG
>PEWM01000118.1:6093-7212 GCA_002779455.1 Deltaproteobacteria bacterium CG07_land_8_20_14_0_80_60_11 | reverse complement strand
TGAACATGGCCCGGCCGACTTCGCCTCGCAGGCGCCGCACCTCCCGCATGCCCATGGCGCCCAGGATTTCCAAGAGCTGGTTGTTCCAGGCGCCCACCAGGTTCACCAGGCGCTGGGCCCCACGCTTGACGGGGAGTTTGTCCATCTCAATGGGGCAGGAGTCGCCCTGGCCGTTCTGGCAATTCCGGCAGAGGCGGCACTCCAGGGCCAGCAGCAGGGGGATGTCGGCGATGATGCCGTCGGCGCCGCAGATGATGGACTTGGCCACGTGCTCCGCCAGGGCGATGCCGCCGCTGGCCAGCAGGGTGACCGCGTCCCTGAGCTGGTGCTCCACCAGCTTGAGGTGGGTGCGGCGGATCAGGTCCTTGAGATGGACCTCGCCGGCCTCATTCAGCCCTCGGGCCTTTTCGGTGGCCTCCAGGCGGATCACCCCCGCCCCCGCCGCCGCCAGGGCCACCACCCGGTCCGGGGCCCGGAGGTCCCCGGGCACCCTGATCCAGACGATCAGCCCGGGATAACGCTTCTTCACGGCCTCCATCTGGCTGATGACCTCGGGGTGGTCCGTGAGCTCTATCGCCCTGACCTTCGGCAGGAGCGGGTCATCCAGGTCCAGCCGGCCGGCGGGGAATTGCGGCGCCAGAAAGAGAGCCGCGTCCATCAGGTCGGGGGTGACGGCGTCCCGGGCTAGGAGCGCCACGGTGCCCAGGGTCTGGGCCGCGGCGGCGATAATCTGCCGCAGGCGCAGGGGGTTAGCCCCCAGCGGCGGTTCCGCCAGGACCACGGGCAAGGGGAGTTCCAACAGGGGCGGCGGCTCGAACAGCAGATTGCCCGCCTCGTCAAAGACCAGGAACATGGGCTTGCGGCCCAGGTCGATGGATGTGCTGATGTATTCCCGGCCGTGAATGCCGTCCCGGGTGGGGCGGACGATCTCCGACATATCGGTCCACAAGGAGTCGAAGCCCTCGCCGGCGAAGACGCCGCCGTAACCGGCGCCGGAGACCGGGATCTTGCCGGTTTCCGCCTGGTACCAGGTGGCGCCGATGATCTCTGGGGTGTAGTAGTCGTCGCCCAACTGGCGGTACTGGGGGTTCAGGGCCTTAAAGACCAGTTCCCTGGGGC
>PEWM01000118.1:0-5926 GCA_002779455.1 Deltaproteobacteria bacterium CG07_land_8_20_14_0_80_60_11 | reverse complement strand
AGGGTCATTAAGCGTGGCGGCACCCGGCGAACCGGTATGTGATATTTTGCTGGCAAAACTTCCTCCGATAACATCTTGGGGTAAAAGGGGAAAAGGCGAAAAGGGGAAAAGGGAATGGCGGGTAACTTTCCTTTTTGCCTGGTTAACGTCTTTGCCTCTTTTATACCAAGGAGCAATCAAAAGACCATTTTCTTGTCATTCTGAGCGCAGCAAGAATCTCTCTTGTAAGGCACTGAGATTCTTCACTCAGCTACGCTCCGTTCAGAATGACATAAATATTCATAGTTTTTTGACTGCAACTTCGTATTAGTCCTCAGTCAATACAGGGAAAATGCACATGGCCAAAGGGGGCTATCATATCAAGGTCCCCCCCCTTTCGCCTTTTTACCTTTTCCCCTTTTCCCCCGTCATTTTCAACGGGCTGGGCCCCAGGGCCCCGGCCTTCGCCTTGATGTCGGCCAGGGCTGCGGCCAACCCGGGGGCGTCCCCCGGAATCACCACCGAGCGTCCCACCCGGGCGCTCTCCAGGCCGATTTCTTCGAGGTAGCGCTGGGTGTAGGCGATGCGGTTCCCCAGCCGGTGGCTGCCTTCGTTATAGCGGCAGAGGTCTTCGGCGCAGCCGATGACCCACACCAGGTCCGCCGGGGTGGCCAGGGTCCGGAGCAGCTGAAAAGCCTCGATCTTGCTGCTGCACGGTTCGCAGAGCACCTGGAGCCGGATATGCTCCTGGCCCCACTGGGTCCTCAGAAAATCCGGGTTCGGGACGGCTTGTTGACAGGCGTAGATTACCACTTCCGTTGCCATAGCTGGTCTGCCTCAAAAGGACGGCCGGGGCCGACCCAGGGAAGGCGTCCGGCTGCCTATAAACAAAATTTATCCCAAGAAAATATTATGTCATCCGACTCTGGCCCTTGCAACAAATAGATAATGCCACCTGGATCAGCGGCAGGTGATCCCCTAATAGCCTAAGTCTTGCCGCGATGCTTCCTCTCGTCGATGTCGCCGGGGTACATCACCGCCTCATGACCCCGTTCCCGGGTACGGATGCGGATGGCCTCCTCCACCGGGTACACGAAGATGAGCCCGTCCCCGGTTTCGCCGGTGGAGGCGGAGTTGAGGATGGCCTCGATGGTCTCCTCCAGGTTGTGTTCGCTCAAAATGATGTTGAGTTGCAGTTTGACGAGCATGTCCACCTGGTAACTGCCGGAGCGGCCCACCAGGGTGATACCTCCCTGGCGGCCGTGGCCGCGGATTTCAAAGACGTTCAACCCCACGATGCCGATCTCCCGGAGGGCATCCTTGACGTCGTTGAACTTGTCTTCCCGGATAATGGCCTCAATTTTTTTTAACATGGCATTAGTCCTCTACCCTAAACCACTATACGAAGATCGAGCCTCCCCGGCTCTTAAAGCAGGGGGAAAAGGGGAAAGGGCGAAAAGGGGAAAAGGGGGAAGAAAAAAAGAAGCGTCTCATCCTTTTCGCCTTTTTCCCTTTTACCCTTTTCACCCCAATCTTTTTATGAGTACGCCCTTTCACCGTGGGCGCTGATGTCCAGACCCACTTCTTCTTCCATGGTGGTGACCCGCAGGCCGATGCTCAGGTCCAGCACCTTGGCCACCACGTAAGTGGCCACAAAGGTGAAGGCGATGGTGACCACCACCCCCAGGAACTGGAGCGCCAGTTGCCTGGGGTTGCCGAAGAACAGGCCGTTGGCGCCGGCGCTATTGATTTCCAGCGTGGCAAACAGCCCGGTGGCGATCATGCCCCAGGTGCTGGCCATGCCGTGGCAGGCCCAGACGTCCATGGACTCATCCAGGTTGCGGTTCTGGCGGAACCGGATGGCGTAATAGCACAGGGGCGCGGCTATTGCCCCGATGACCATGGCCGCCAGGGGGGAGACGAAGCCGGCGGCCGGGGTCACCGCCGCCAGGCCCACCACCATGCCGGTGGCGATCCCCAGGGTGCTGGGGCGGCCGTCCAGCCAGCTCAGCACCATCCACACCAGTCCGGCGGTGGCGGCGGAGGTGTTGGTGGTCAGCAGGGCGTTGACCGCCACGCCGTTGGCCGCCAGGGCGCTGCCGGCGTTGAACCCGAACCAGCCCACCCACAGGAGGCCGGCCCCTAAAACGGTGTAGGCGATGTTGTGGGGTTCCAGGGGGATTTTGCCGAAGCCCTTGCGGGGGCCGATGACCAGGGCGAAGGCCAGGGCCGAGAAGCCCGCGGCGATGTGCACCACGGTGCCGCCGGCAAAATCCAGGACGCCCATAGCGCCCAGCCAGCCGCCCTTGCCCCAGACCCAGTGGGCCAGGGGATCATACACCAGGGTCATCCAGATGAGGCTGAAGAGCAAAAACGACTTGAAGCGCACCCGTTCCACAAAGGCGCCGGTGATCAGGGCCGGGGTGATCACCGCGAACATCATCTGGAAGGCCGCAAAGAGCCCGTGGGGTATGGTCTTGGCATAGTCCGGGTTGGGCAGGGCCCCCACCCCGTTGAACCCTAAGAAGTTGAGCCCGCCGATCAACCCGCCGATGTCGGGGCCGAAGGCCAGGGAGTAACCGAACAGGACCCACTGGACCCCCGCCAGGGCCATGAAGATGTAACTCAGGGTCAGGGTGGAAAGCAGGTTCTTCCGGCGCACCATGCCCCCGTAAAACAGGGCCAGGGCCGGAGTCATCAGCAGGACCAGCGAGCAGCACACCAACAGCCAGGCGGTGTCGCCGGAATTAATGGCCCCCTCCATGCCGTTACTCCTTTCAACAGGGTTATTGGCGCCGCCAAAACGACAAATTTGTCAGACAATCGGCCAGGCGCGCCGGTAGGCCGGGGGAGGACAACCTCCCCCCAGCCGACTGGATTAATGGAGCGATCAATAGCGCTGCCAGAGCGGTGAGGCGGCGCTTACAGAATCGGGAGATAACGCTCGATCTCGTAGTTGCTCACGTGCATCCGGTAAGCATCCCACTCAATCTTTTTGTTTTCCAGGAACTTGTTGAAGATATGCTCGCCCAGCGCTTCTTTGACCAGGGCGCTGTTTTCCACTGCGGTGATGGCCTCGTGGAGGCTGCCGGGCAACTCCTGAATCCCCAGCTTCTGACGTTCGGCTGGGGACATATGATAAATATCCATTTCCACCGGCTCGGGCAGGGGGTAGTGGTTCTCAATGCCCTTGAGGCCGGCGGCCAGCATCACCGCGAAGGCCAGGTAGGGGTTGCAGGCCGGGTCGGGGGCGCGGTATTCGCACCGGGTGGCGGTTTCCTTGCCGGGCTTGTACATGGGCACCCTTACTAAGGCGGAACGGTTCCGCCGGGCCCAGGCGACGTAAACCGGAGCTTCGTAGCCGGGTACCAGGGGCTTGTAGGAGTTCACCCACTGGCTGCAGATGCCGGTGATCTCCCGGGCATGTTTCAGCAGGCCGGCGATGTAGCTCTTGCCGATGGCCGACAGGTGATACTCGTCGCTGGCGTCGTAGAAGGCGTTC
This sequence comes from Deltaproteobacteria bacterium CG07_land_8_20_14_0_80_60_11, assembly GCA_002779455.1. Taxonomy (GTDB): domain Bacteria; phylum Desulfobacterota; class Desulfobaccia; order Desulfobaccales; family 0-14-0-80-60-11; genus 0-14-0-80-60-11. Next base: position 2,445 of record PEWM01000118.1, on the reverse strand, counting down.
TTGTTGCCCAGGAACAGGGACTGGTGGGTGTGCATGCCGCTGCCGTTGATGCCGAAGATGGGCTTGGGCATAAACGTGGCATAGACCCCGTTGATCATGGCCACGGCTTTCACCGTGGCCTTCATGGTCATGGTCTTGTCGGCCATGAGCATGGCCTCGTCGTAGCGCATGTCGATTTCGTGCTGGGAGTCGGCTACTTCGTGGTGACTGTATTCGATGCGCACCCCCATGCTCTCCAGGGCGAAGATGGTGGCCCGCCGCAAGTCATTGCCGCCATCCAGGGGCGGGGCGTCGAAATAACCGCCCCGGTCCAGAACTTCGGTGCCGGTGTTGTTGGCAAAATAGAAAAACTCCAGTTCCGGTCCCAGATAATTGATGTAGCCTTTCTCCGCGGCCTTGGCCAGCATGCGCTTCAGGGCATAACGCGGGTCACCCGGATAGGGGGAGCCGTCGGGCTGCAGGATGTCGCAGAACATCCGGGCCACGGGTTTCTCGTCGGGGCGCCAGGGCAGGACCTGGAAGGTGGAGGGGTCGGGCTTGGCGATCATGTCGCTTTCTTCAATCCGGGAAAACCCCTCAATGGAGGACCCGTCAAACCCCATACCCTCGGTCATGGCCTCTTCCAGTTCGGAAGGGCGGATGGAAAAGCTTTTCAACACTCCCAGGATATCGGTGAACCAAATCTGGATAAAACTTACCTCTTTATCCCGGACAATGCGGGAAACATCCTCTGCGGTTTGGCAGGTTTGGCAGTGCACGGTATTCCTCCTGATTAAAGATTATTTAGATTGTTTGAAGCAATTATTGTACCATACGAATTTTTTAGCAAAATCAAAAACTTAACCAAACCGTAGTTTACAATATTGTAGATTTAGCAAAAAAATGCCGACAAGATTGTCAATATCTCCCCGCAATTAAGGGGAGGCAGATCCCGGGCTGAGATCAGGGCGGGCACTGCCCGCCTTTTAACAGATCAATGATTTTTGGTGGGTATTGTCTACGGTTCCACAGGAGCACAGGCTGGAAGCCTGTGCCACCAAAACTTACCGGGAGTTGGGAGGGGAGTTGTAGGGGCACGGCGTGCCGTGCCCCAGGGCCGAGGATCGCAGGCAGGGACGCCTGCGCCACTGATTTCCCGGTCCTCCCCTCAAGGCGCTCGCCTTGATTCACCCCGCCATCAGCATGATCAAGGCGGTTGCCATAATCAGCGCCAGGGTTCCCAGAAATTTCAGGATTTCCAGAAGACCGGTCCCGGCGTCCTCCGGGATGGCGAGGGCCTGGCTTAACTGCTTCAGCCGAGCCGTAAATTTTAGACCGGGATGCAGGTATGGGCACTCGGGTAAAGATACGTCCACGTTAAAGGTCTCCTTTTTGTGGTCGGGAGGAGGCAGGGTGATCGCTTCCGCCCCATAACTGGCCCGGGGGGAGCGCCGCGACCGCCGGAGTCGCCCGGCGGGTCGCGTCGCACCGGCCCTCCCGGCTTCCCACCTCCACAAAGTAGTCCATCACCGGGGCCAGGAGGCGGCCGAAGTGCCGGTTGGCGGCGGCCCGGGTCCGCAGGCGTCCCCCCCAGAGCAATACCCCCCGGCCCGGTTTAAGGGGCGCCAGGCAGCGGCTCAAGGCCTTCATCCGCGTCTTTTGCCCTCCAGGTTGCGGTACACGCCCACTACCTTGCCCAGGATCTGCACGTCCGCGGCCTCGGCCGGGGAAAAGCGCAGGGGGGTGAAATCCGGGTTGTCGCCCTTGAGGACCAGTCCTCCGGCCTCCTCGTACACCCGCTTTAAAGTGGCCTCATCGTCGATGAGCGCCACCGCGATTTCGCCCCGGGCCACCCGGGACTGCACCCGGACCATCACCAGGTCGTCGGGCAGGATTACCGGCGCCATGCTCTCTCCGATGACCTTCAGGAGAAAGACCTCCTCGCCCCGGACCCAGGACCGGGGCAGAGGTAAGGTCTCTTCCACGTTCTCGCTGGCCAGGAGGGGTTGGCCCGCGGCGATGCGGCCCAGCACCGGCACCTCCACCACCGGCCCCGGGCTGCGGGGGGTCAGGGACAGGCCCCGGGAGAGCCCCGGCTCCCGGTGGAGGTAGCCCTTGCGCCTCAAGGCCGCCAGGTGATCCACCGCGGCCCGGGGCTGGATGCCGAAGGCGGCGGCCACCTCCCGCACCGTGGGGGGATACCCCTGGCGCTCGCAAAACTCCTCCACAAAGGCCAGCACAGTCTGCTGTCGGTCGGTTAATGGCTTCATGACCACGATATACTATACAAAAGTATACTTGTCAAGAAAATAGTTATTATGTTTTAGATTGCGGGGAAACGTTGAGGTGCAGGCAATTAGCCCGGGCCTGCCCCAGATGTGCTATTGCCACTATCCTATAAATTAAATTTACTTGACAAGCGAATAAACTTTGTGGTAAAAACCATCAGTAACCAAGGGTGAATGC
>PEWM01000162.1 GCA_002779455.1 Deltaproteobacteria bacterium CG07_land_8_20_14_0_80_60_11 | reverse complement strand
AATCTAAACAGGGAGGGGGGTCATTTTTGGATTGTCGCGAGGGGTCATTTTTCGGTTGGCATTACCACAGGACAGACTGGCGTTTAAGGGTTGGTGCTTGGCGCATCCTTTTGCGAATGGACGCAGACGCAAAAGTTATAGTTGTTCATGATCTGGGTCCCAGGGGCGATATTTATAAGTGAGCCGCCATAGCGCCGGGGCCACATCCGATCCCATCCCGAACTGGCTCGTTAAGCCCGGCAACGCCGATGGTACTACGTGGGTGACTGCGTGGGAGAGGAGGACGCCGCCGGATTTAATTTCATAGCAACAAGCCCGTCTCTTGACAGAGGCGGGCTTTTTTATTAGGTTGAGTTATGAGAGAAATGTAGTCCCCCCCTAAGAGAGGCGTCCCCATGGAAAAAGGGATAGATCAAGATTTATTGGCAAAGTTCAAAGCGGTGGCGCAAGGCCCCGAAGCCGATTTGTTGAGAGAGTTGCTGAACGTGCTCTATTACCGGCAAAGGAAGTATGACCGGGAACCTCTCAGTGAAGAGGATTGGGCCGCCATTAGGAAAGGAAAGGAAGCCATCAAACGCGGTGAGTTTGTCACCTTAGAAGAGTTGGAAAAAGACCTTGGTCTATGAGCTATACCTCCATATTGACAAAAGCGGCGCCAAGACTATCAAGGACCTGGATCGAACGACCATAAATCGCATACATAAGAGGTTGAAGGAATTGGCGAAAGACCCGCTGGACCCTCGCATATCGAGTCCGGTGGAGATGGGCCAAGAGGAGCGCAAATCCAGAGTGGGTAACTGGCGAATCTTTTACGAAATCGACGAATATACCCACACAGTCAACATTACTGCAGTCAGACCCCGAGGAAGAGCCTACCGCAATTATTAAGAAGGTGCTGAATGGGCTAATGACTAGCCCCGATCCCATCCCGAACCCGCTCGTTAAGCCCTGCAACGCCGATGATCCTAAGCGGGTTCACAGGCTGGAAGCCTGTGCCACCAGGGGAAAGTAGGACGCCGCCGGCGCACAGGTTGAAAACCTGTGCCACCATTAAGTTCATGGCACACAGCCCGTCTCTTGACAGAGACGGGCTTTTTTTATTACATTGGTGGTTAGTGAAGAGAAAAACCTTGATCAGGCACCTAACCGAGCATGGCGCCTTCTTCCTCAGGGAAGGCCGTAGGCATTCCATGTATCAGAGAGGAAACTTTAAAACCTTGGTGCCTCGGCATACCGAGATAGTAGATGAACTGGCCAGGAAGATTTGCAAAGACCTGGATATTCCATGGGTGAAATAATGAAATTCAGGGCGATGATCAAGAAAAGCGATACCTGGTGGATCGGGTGGCTTGTCGATCTTCCCGGGGTAAATGCCCAGGAAAAGACCCGGGAAGAGCTGTTGGAATCTCTTAAAATCGGGGCCGAAGACCTGTTGAGCACCGCGGTTCCCTTTGAAGCCGAGGCCCAGATGACTACCATCGAAATTCCCGCACCAGAATGGACCTTGGAAAATAGGGGATAGAAAGGGGAAAAGGGGCCACACCCGATCCCATCCCGAACCCGGTAGTTAAGCCTTAGTGGCGCAGGCGTCCCCGCCTGCGAACCGATGATCCTCAGCGGGTTCACCGGCTGGAAGCCTGTGCCACCAGGGGAAAGTGGGACGCCGCCGGTGCACAGGTTGAAAACCTGTGCCACCATTAATTTCCTTGCAGTAAGCCCGCCTCTTGACGGAGGGGGGCTTTTTTTAATTCAATTTGCAAAATTTAATGGGCGTGGTTAAAATGACCTTAAGGTTATCAGCGGAGGAAGCCCATGGAAGTGACTCAGCCTCACCTTGACCAAATTTTGGACGAGATAGCCTCTTTGTCCCTGGACGAGCAGGAGATGCTGGTAGATATCCTCAAAAAGCGTAACATTGAGCAAAAAAGGCTGAGGGTTGCCCGGGAAGTCAAGGAGGTCCAGAGAGAGCACAAGAAGGGACTGACCAAAAGGGGCACGGTAGAGGATTTGATCAAGGACCTGGAAAGTGATTGAGATTGTCTGGGGTCCAAGATTCAAGAGGGCCTATAAGAAGAAGGTCAAACAATATCCCGGAATTAAACAATAATTATCTATTGCCTTAAATTTATTTGCCAAAAACCCATACCATCCGCTTCTGAAAACCTACAAACTGGGGGGACCGTTAAAGGGAAACTACGCCTTTTCTTTAGGCTATGATTTGCGGGTAGTTTTTAAATTTCTGGACAAAGAAGAAGTCTTTTTAGAAACCATCGGCACCCACGAGGGAGTCTATTGAAGCGATTATGACATTCCCTAATTCCACGCTGGCCTCCTATTACCGTTTATCTCCCAGAGAGCTGCGACAGATTGAAAATATCGTAAGGGAGCGTGAAGATGATTTCAAGTCAGCCTGGGATAAGCATTCCGGTGCTGGAAAAATACTTCCGGCAAGACGGCACTCAAATAACCGATCGGCCGCCGGAGCATCGGTTCGATTCATAAGTTCAGGCTTGGCTGTTTCCTCAGATTTTACCAATAGCCCGGCGCCGGAAAGCAGAAAAGCGGACCCGCCTATGTAGAATGGGACCCGGATACCGAGCTCTATGTGGGTTTCGTGCCCGGCATCCCAGGAGCGCACACCCAGGCGACGACCCTGGATGAACTGCACCACAATCTTAAAGAAGTCCTGGAGTTGTGTCTGGAAGAATATCCCTGGTCTCCGGAAGAACTGCCAAAGTTTGTCGGCCTGCAACAGATTGAGGTGAGCGCGTGACCCGGCTTCCCTCGGTGGATTGCCGAACTATGGAGAAGGTTCTGCTGGGTTTAGGTTTCAAACCGGTCCGCCAAAAGGGTAGTCATGTCTTCTACCGCCACCCGGCTGGCCGTGTGCATCGGCCCGCAATACGGCGCCGTGGGACCCGCGATGCTGAAGGAAGCCGCCGAAGAAGCGGTCAAAGGCATCGGCTTTGACCTGCTCATCGTCTGCGGTTTCGCCTTCGACCCCCATGTGCCGGAAGAAGCTAAACGCTACGGCAGGCTCACGGTGCTGATTTGCCGCATGAACCCGGACCTGGCCATGGGCGATGAACTCCTGAAAAAGACCGGGGCGGGGAACCTGTTCATGGTCTCCGGGGAGCCGGACGTGGACGTGCGGCCACAGCCAGACGGCAAGATCGTGGTGCGGATTAAGGGGCTGGACATTTACGACCCCACCACCGGCCAGATTCGCTCCAGTTCCACGGATGATCTGGCCGCCTGGTTCATTGACACCAGCTACAACGGCGAGAGCTTCTTTGTGCGCCACGCCTACTTCACCGGGGCCGATCAGCCCTACGATAAGTTAAAGCGGGCGCTCCGGGCCGACATCGGCGAAGCCGCCTGGTCCGCCCCCTACTCCACCACGAGCCGCCCCTTCCCGAAACCGGCCACCGGCAAGATCGCCATCAAGGTCATCAACCACTATGGCGACGAGGTGTTGAAGGTTTTTGAGGTACATTATACTTAACTTCCCGCCCGGATGATGCCAAAATCTCTCTGTTCCTATTCCGCGTCCAGGGCCCGCCAGCCGAAGCTTTCCAGGTAGGCCTGGAGCTTTTCCCGTTTTTCCCGGAACTTCTCCTCCCATAACGGAGGACAATCCTCCAGGCGAATCTCTCCTTCCCTGAGGGCCGCGGCATAGGCCATGCAGGTGGTGTAGCCGCAGGCCTTACAGTTCGTCATGGGCAGCAACCTCAAGATGTCCATGACCCTGAGCCCGGCCTGGCCGGTGTAGCGGGGCGCAATCTCCTCCCGGCGCGCATAGACCTCATTGATCTGCCCCTTGATCCATGAAAGCAACGCGTGGGCTTCCTCGATGTCCCGGGCCCCCTTGATGGCGATCTCGTGCCGCTGCATAGTGAACCCTTTGCCATCGGAAAGCTTGAGCATGAGCACCTGATTGTCCCGGTCATAATCCCACCCGCCCAACTCGGCGTTCAGGTAGGGGAAGACCGGGGAGATATCCGGGTCAAAGGTGGCGATGCCGTGCAGGATTTCCTTGCTGTAGTCGCACTTGGGCCGGAAGATTTCATAATTTTTAATCTGCTCCAGTAACATCTTGCCTCCCGGGGTGATGGACCCCGACTCAAGGGGTTTCAAATTTCATCCAGTGCCCGCCAGCCGTAGCTCTGGAGATAGGCTTCGAGCTTTTCCCGCTTTTCCCGGTATTTCTCTTCCCACAGGGGCTGGCAGGCCTTCAGCGAAATCTCGCCTTCCCGCAGGGCCGCGGCATAGGCCATGCACGCGGCGTAGCCGCAGGCCTTGCAGTTCGTCATGGGCAGCAGCTTCAAGATCTCCATGACCTTGAGCCCGGCCTGGCTGGTGAAGCGGGGGGTGACGGCTTCCCGGCGCGCATAGATGTCGTTGATCTGGGCCTGAATCCAGGCGAGCAGGGCCTTAGCCTCTTCTATGTCTCTGGCCCCCCGAATGGCGATTTTTTGGGGGTGCAGGGTGATCCATTTGCCGTCGGAGAGTTTGAGCAGGAGCGCCTGGTTGGTTTGATCATAGTCCCAGCCACCTAACTCGGCATTCACGTAAGGGAAGGCGGGTGAGATATCGGCCGTGAACGTGGCGATGGCGTGCAGGACTTCCTTGGTGGAGTCCATTTTCGGGCGGAAGATGTCAAAGTTTTCAATCTTCTCCAACAACATGGTTCACCTTCCCAAGGCTATCGGGAATTTTTGGCAACGAATCCTCTTAATTTCTCCCAAGCACTTTTTCCATACTGCCACAGGCAGGCAAAGACGCCCCCCACCAGGACGGCCCCGGCGGCCCCCACCGGACATCCCGGGGCGCCGCAGAAGGGACACACGGAAGAGGAGGCGTAGATGCCAAAAAAGGCCAGGAACCATAACACCCAGTGTTTGAGAGAGCCTGAAAGGGTCCCAGCCTCGTTTTCCAGCCGTTCCGGTAAAGCCCCAGCCGGATTAGCGGCGGCAGCCGGCCCCCCTGCCGCATCATGTCCGCAGCAGCCGGGATGGGCGCCGGAATGGCTGAGTTCAGGCTGAGGCGATTTTGGCAGCATCAACCGCGCTCCCTGAGTTTCTCCCGGAGCAGCGGCACCAGTTGCTCCCGCAGGGCATCCCGCACCTTTCTGAAAATCCTTTCACTGCCGGAACTTCTGGCCGGGTCCGGGAAGCCGACATGCATGACCTCGGTTTCCCCGGTAAACAGGGGGCACTGTTCCTGGGCCTGGTCGCAGACGGTGATCACCAGGTCGAACTGTTCCCCGGCCAGGTCGTCCACGGATTTCGAGCGGTGATGACTGATGTCGATGCCCAGTTCGGCCATCACCTGGATGGCCATGGGATTCACCCGGCTGGGCCTGATCCCGGCGGAATAGGCCTTAACCTGCCCGGCCAGATCGTGGTTCACCAGGCCCTCCGCCATCTGGCTGCGGCAGGCGTTTTCGGTGCAAAGAAATAAAACCTTCAGCATCCGCATCTATCCTTCAGGAGATCATCTTTTTGATTTCGTCCACGCTGGGCACCTGGCCCACTACCTTGACCTCGCCGTCCACCACCAGGGCCGGGGTAGTAAAGATGCCGAAGGCCATGATTTTGCTCAGTTCGCTCACCTTTTCCACCTCATAGTCGCCGCCGAGAGCTTTGGCCGCCTCTGCCGTGCGCTTGGCCAGTTCCACGCATTTGGGGCAACCCGGCCCCAAGACCTGTAATTTTTTCATGGTATTTCATCTCCTTTGCAAGTGGTTCAGCCGCCGAATTGGGAAAGCTTGTCGGCAATTTCCTTTTCATCCAATTCCCCCGCTTTCGTCCAGAGCAGATTGCCTTTGGCGTCCAGGAACAGCAGGGCCGGCGCCTGGGTGACCCGATATTGCTTGATATAAACTTTGGCCGTCTCCTTGTCGGTGGAATAATCAATGCGCTTGAGCAGGCTCTGCCTGGCGCCGTTAAAGACGTTTTCCACCATGATGTCACCCGCCTGACAGATGGCTAACGTGCAGCCGCAGGCCTTGGTGAGAGTAATGTAAACCACCTGGGCCAGCTTGGGCTGGTCCGCATGGGAAACGGCGTTGCTTAAAACCGCAGCAAGAATTAACAAGATGGTAAAAACGGTTTTTCGAACCATTATGAAAAGTTCCTCCATTCACCAAATTAATATCGCCAACTTGGGCGGCCTTTAACGGCCGCCGCCCCTCTGACTCTCTGAAGGATTGTTGCGGTAAAAATCAAGGGAAGAGGGACAACAACTTCTACTTTGTCCATCCGGTTTTCCCAGGCTCAGAATTACCTGCAACAATAAGGCAGCCAAAGCCAGGAGGAAAAAGACCAGGACCTTGTTTTTCCGCATATTTCCCTTTGCTCAACTTGGCGCCGCCGCACCTTCCTGTAGCCATTTTTTCAGCGCTTCCCGGCTGGGCATCTGGCCCACAGCCTTGACGTCATCATTGATCAGGAGCGCCGGGGTGCCAAACACCCCCAGTGCGGTGATCTCCTTCATATCCCGGACGTGCGAAACCTCCGCCGGGAGGCCCAGCTCCGCCAGCACTGCCATGACGGTTTGCTCCAGCCGCTCGCAGGAAGGGCAGCCGGGACCGAGAATCTTGATGCGCAGCCCGCTTCTCTCCTCTTCCACCTGCTCGCCCAGGGCCTTTTTGAATTCCCGCCAGAACGCCTGCTTATACTCTTCCTGAGCGGCGGCAGGGATGTAGTTGCTGGACTTGACCCTAACAAGCAAAGCCTGGGCGATCTCTTCCTCAGGACGCCCCCGCCAGGATTTTACTGCTTCGATGGCCGCTTTCAGGCCGGTAATGCCGACCCGGAACCGGCCGAGGGAGATTTGGGTAAGGTCCTCGTCGGGCATGGATTCTTGTCGTCCTCCTGATTGGCCAGGTCTTTGGCCAGGGTCCATTCTTCCGGCGTCAGTTCTCCCGGGGCAAATCTTATCCCCAGCGTCTGAGCCATGCCCTCTCGAATGGCGGCTCTCACTTCTGCCATCTCGGGTAGCCGTCCCAGGATCTCCTGGAGCGAGATAATCCGCCCCTCCAGCTTGGCTCGCAACTCCGCCGGGGAATCGGCGCTCCCCGGCCATAAACTCACCAAGGCCTCGATCTGCGGCACTAAAATGACGGAGCCGTGCTGCAACATGGAGGAGGCGTGCCAGGTCTGGGCGCTCCCCACGAACTTCCGGTCCCGATGCATAATGGAACCTAACGTCCCCCTCAGAAAGCAGATGTCCTGCTGCGGCGGTTTCATGATGCCGCGGCCCAGGCGGGCATCGATCCCCAGCCGGCGGAAGCCTTGCAGCAAGCCGTCGCAGATCAGGCGGTAAGCCGCGGTGACCGCGGAGGGTATCCCCTCGGCAGTGCCCGCGATGACCGCGTAAGTGAGATCTCCCATATGCAA
>PEWM01000165.1:3051-7379 GCA_002779455.1 Deltaproteobacteria bacterium CG07_land_8_20_14_0_80_60_11 | reverse complement strand
CACTGGCTGCATCCCCAACCAGCCTGGCAGACGCTTGCAGACCGGCTGCTGGCGCGTTTGCACGGGCTTAAAAGCCCCAAGGGCGCCGATGATTTCACCCGCAACTACGCACGCGACCAGCTCAGCAATTGGGCCATCCATGCCCTGGACCGAGCCGACCGAGAGGATGAGGTCATCCCCCTGTGCATCGCTGAGGCGAAGCGGACGGGCAGCTATGAGCGTCTGGTCACGCGGCTGGTGGCGGCGCGGCGTTATGAAGACGCCGAAAAATGGATAAAAGAAGGCCTTCGGGGTCTGGGCGAAAAATGGCCCGGCATCAGCGCCGGCCTGCGGGCTAAAATGCAGGAAATCCGCACGTTGGAACAAAACTGGCCGTTGGTGGCGGCGCTGCAGGTCGAAGAATTCGTGCGTCATCCTTCCCGACAGGACTTCACGGAATGCCAGAAAGTTAGCGACAAAACCAAGGCCTGGCCCCAGGTGCGGGAATCTCTCTTGCACTTCCTGGAAAAAGGTGAGCTGCCCTGGAAGCAGAAGGGCTGGCCCTTGCCGGAATCCGGCCTGGACCGGCCTGTTGTGGATAAGCGTAATCGCTTTCCTCTGCTCGGCGATTTGATTGGCATCGCTATTCATGAGAACAAGCCCGAAGAAGCGCTGAAATGGTACAATCAGCGCCCCAAAGATCGTTTGGGGTGGTCCGGGGTCGATGAAGACGCCATCGCTACTGCCATTCAAGCCCATGCGCCGGAGCGGGCGGTGGCCATCTGGAAAAAGGAGGCGGAACGACTGATCTCCCTGGTCAAACCCAGCGCCTACCAGGAAGCGGCAAAATACCTTCTCAAAGCGGGAGAGGTCATGTCCCAACAGAATAAACAGGCGACATGGGATCAATACCTGAGGAGCCTGCGGGAGGCGCACGCCCGCAAACGCTGTCTGATAGAGATCCTGGATGGCCTGGACGGAAAACCGATCATCAACAAGAGACGCTGACCATCAGGCCTTCCTCCACAACAAACGCTGCTATGAGTAAGCGCGTTCCAATAGCCAAAAAAATTCTCAATTAATCGGCAGCAAATCGTTTATGGTCGTCAACAGTTCCGGCGATGGCATGGCCAACTCGGTGCGAAATGAGTCCACGAAGGGGAGCCACGAAAATTAAAACCCCTTGAGATGCAAGGGGTTTTTTATTTAGTGAAGAGCGGTGGAAGATATAAATTCGGCTATTTTGATAATTGCAGCGCCTCTTGCGCTTCGCGGGGCAATTGGACCGCGATGAAATAGGACCGGGGGTAGAGATAGTCTTCACCTGATTCGTCAATAACCCTGATATACTGTTCCTTGTCGGCTTCTTCATCAGGGAGCATCTGATATATCTTGCGTTTTTCCAAATCCTCACAGTCCTTATTCTCAATGCAAAGAGCAAAGCTATAGTTTTCTTTTGCTTTATCCATAATTTTCATCCAGGAACCTTTTGATTTTCATTTTGATCTTGTTGAAAGAATGGCCTTATTTTTGCGAACCACTCTCTCGGCCCATTCCTTGGCGCGCCTGATGGCCCAGGCAAGAGACTATTGCCGATTGCCTCAGGCTGTCAGGTTGCCATAAGGGCAAGACTGTGGCGCAATACCTCGCTAAAATTACTTAAAACTGGCCCTCGATCCCGGCGGGATGGACTGATTCGATGCGGAAACCAGCCCGGTCCCCTGATCCCGGAGCTACCCGTTAGCCGCCAGGGCTAGTATCGGGAGCCGCCCTCCACGTTTTGGATGATGTAAGCGGCCTCTAACCTCAGGGTCCGGTACTGATTGACGATAATATTGAGGTTCGAGATCTGGCCCTCCACGTCATTGAGCGCCGTGACCTCGACGTCCATTTGCCGGCGCACGGCGCGATGCCGGTCGCCGCAGTCGATCTCTCGGGGCACCCTATCTCTCAGGACCTGCACCTGATTGAGGCCGTCATTACATAACCGGATCGCTAGGTTTAATTTTTCGTCCGCCAGCGCCAGCCTCGGGTTTCTCTGGGTTCTGGCCCGGTCTTGTTTGAGCCCCGCCAGATCATCATAAAGCATCTTTTCGTTCCAGGCGATCCGTTCCTTTACCCGGGCCGTCCGGGAATCAAAATCATAACACAGCCGATCCGTGCGCCCCGCCAGCGCGGCGCTCACCAGTAAAGAGCTCAGGCAGAGAAAAACCAACCCCCACATTAACTTCTTCATTTCGTCCTCCTGTGGCATTGATGGAGTTGCCGCCGTTCAGGTCCCCTTCTCCAGATCACCATATAGGGATGGAGGGTAATGGTCAACATTTTTAGGTCCGCTCTTGAGCCTAAATAAAGCCTCCCGGGGCAAGACACCGGCCCTTGACGACAGCGGCGCGACAAGATATATGAAATTAAACTCACCTACTTGCAAAAGAGAGCTGCCTGATGGTAATTTCGGGTCCAAGCAACCGGGAGCGGCGCACGGTGAAACGCATTCTCATAATCACGTTAGTATTAGGATTGATGAGCCCCGCAGCCTGCGGGTCACTTTGGCCGGGACAGGAGACACCGGCAAATGAGATAAAGCTGACGGGGCACATTGAGGCGACCGAAACGGATCTGGCCTTTCAGGTCCCCGGCCGGATAGAGGCAATCTCGGTGGAACCGGGAGATGACGTCAAGGCCGGCCAGGTGGTGGCAAAGCTTGATGATCAGGTTTTCCGCCATGAGGTGGATGCGGCGGAAGGCGCCTGGGAAGCCGCCGACGCAACGCCCGGCCCCAAGAAGATCAAAGATGCGGAGCTCCGGCAGGCGAAGGCGGCTCTGGAATTAGCCCGGCTGCGTCTGAGCTACGCCACCCTGATATCTCCGGTGAGCGGCCTGGTCCTGGCGAGGTCAGCCAATCCCGGAGAATTAGCCGCGGTGGGCGCCACCATCATCACCCTGGGCGATCTGGACCACGTCTGGTTTGAGGGATATCTGCCGGAACGGGATTTGGGAAAGGTGCGCTACGGCCAGGAGGCGGCCATCACCATCGATGGGGCTTCCGGGCAAAAATATGCCGGCGCCCTATCGTACATTTCTTCGAAAGCCGAGTTTACCCCGAAGACGGTGGAGACCTACCGGGAGCGGGTAACCATGGTCTATCGCCTCCGGATTAAATTGCCCAATCCCCAGCGAGCTTTGAAAGTGGGCATGCCGGCCGAGGCAGTCATCTCCCTTGCTAAGCAATAATCCGGAAATTTGCCTGCAAGCCACCGGGTTGACCAAGCGTTTCGGGCCGCGGGTGGCGGTGGACCGCCTCAACCTGGAAGTTTTCCGGGGTGAGGTCTTTGCCCTCCTGGGGCCTGACGGCGCCGGCAAGACCACCACCCTGCGGATGCTGAGCGGCATTTTGGCGCAGGATGAAGGCCAGGCCCGGTTATGGGGGTTCGATACCTTGCGGCAAGCCCGGCAGCTCAGGGAGCATCTGGGTTACCTGCCGCAAAGCTTCGGCCTCTATGACGACCTCACCGTAGCGGAAAACCTCAATTTTTATGCTGATCTCTGCCGGGTGCCCCGGGCCCAGCAGCGGCAACGCCTGCCGGAGTTGTTGGCCTTCGCCGATCTCACCCCTTTCCAGGACCGCCTGGCCGCCAAGCTTTCCGGGGGGATGCGCCAGAAATTGGGCCTGATCTGTACCCTGGTGCACCGGCCCCGTTTGCTTCTTCTGGATGAACCCACCTCGGGCATGGACCCCGTCTCCCGTCAGGAATTCTGGTTTATTTTGCATGAACTCCTGAAAACCGGCGTCACCATTTTCCTGGCCACGCCCGATATGGATGAAGCGGAACGGGCCCATCGGGTGGGTTTGATGCATCAGGGCCGGCTCCTGGTGGCCGAAAGCCCTCAGGCCCTCAAAGAGGCGTTTGCCGGAGAGTTGCTGGAGTTGCGGACTCCGGACCTGCGGGCGGCCCGGAGGATTCTCACCGGCCAGCCTTACCTCCGCCAGGTACTGGCCATGGGTGACCGGATAGTGCTCACCGTGGACCGGGCCGAGGCGGCGGTGGGCCTCATTGAACAGACCCTCCGGCAGGCCGGGGTCACCAATGTGCAGATTTCCGAGACCGAACCTGGACTGGAAGATATCTTTGTGCAAATCATGCGCCGGCAAGAGGGGTGATGGATACTGACGTTGCCATCGAAGTGAAGAACCTCACCCGTGATTTCGGGGACTTCCGGGCCGTGGATGACCTCAGTTTTCAGGTGCGCCGCGGTGAGGTCTTCGGCTTTTTAGGGCCCAACGGGGCGGGAAAATCCACCACGATCCACCTGCTCAACGGGTTGTTGCAACCCACCTCCGGTTCCGG
>PEWM01000165.1:0-3030 GCA_002779455.1 Deltaproteobacteria bacterium CG07_land_8_20_14_0_80_60_11 | reverse complement strand
GGCCCGCGAGGCCAGGCAGATCAAGCGGCAAATCGGTTATATGTCACAACGCTTCTCCCTTTATGAAGACTTGACGGTGGAGGAGAACCTGCTTTTTTTCGGCGGTATTTATGGGCTGCCGCCTTCGAGAGCCAGGGAGCGCGCCCAGGAACTGCTGAGCCTCATGGATCTGTCCGAGAGACGCCGCGACCTGACCCGCCACCTGGCCAAAGGCTTGCGGCAGCGGCTGGCCCTGGCTTCGGCCATCATCCATGAACCCGCCATCCTCTTTTTGGACGAACCCACCAGCGGCGTCGACCCGGTGTCCCGGTGGAAATTCTGGGACCTGATCTATGACATGGCCGAGGCGGGGGTGACCACCCTGGTAACCTCTCATTACCTTGATGAGGATGAGTTCTGCGACCAGCTGGCCCTCATGTATCAAGGCCGCCTCATTGCCCTGGGCACCCCCCAGGAACTCAAAGAAACTCTGGTGGGAGAGATCCTGGCCATTTATCCCGACCGCCTGCATGAGGCCTTTGAGGTGGTGCGGTCCTTGCCGCAGGTTTCGACGGTGGCGATCTTCGGCAACCGCCTCCACGTGACCACCACCAACCCTGAGCAAGCCCGGGTGATGGTGCGGGAAGCCCTGGAAGCCCGGCAAATCTCCATTCGGCGATTGGCGCCGGTTTCCCCCACCCTGGAAGATGCCTTTATCGCCATGATTTCCCGGGTTCGAGGGGTTTGAGCCTATGGATCTGGGACGCACCTGGACTATCGCCCGGAAGGAATTCATCCACATTCGCCGGGACCCCCACAGCCTCATCATGATCATGTTGTTGCCGGTGATTCAGTTGTTGATCTACGGGTATGCCCTGACCTTCAACATTAAACACGTGCCCGTGGCGGTCTACAACCGGGACCGGGGGCACCTGGCTGCCAAGTTTCTCCACGAATTCCGGGGATCGCCCTATTTTAACCTGACGTGTGCGGTGGGCAGCAGCGAGGAAATAGACCGCCGGCTCGCCGCCCGCCAGGTGCGTTTGGGTTTAGTGTTTCCCCATGATTTCACCCGGCTCCTGCACCTCGGCCGCACCGCCCCGATCCAGGCCCTGGTGGACGGCGCCGAACCTAACGCCGCCAACGTTATCCTGGGTTATGTCCAGAGCATCAGCGCCGATTTCAACCAGAAGGTATTGGGGGACCGGCTGAACCGGGATGGGCTCCCGCGGCTGGACTTGCGCCTGAAACCCGAGTGGCGCTTCTGGTTCAATGAGGACCTGGAGAGCATCAATTTTGTCGTGCCCGGTCTCATCGTGGTCATCATGACCATGGTGGGCACCATCCTGTCGGCCCTCTCCGTCGTCCGGGAAGTGGAACGGGGCGCCATGGAAAGCCTGTTTGCCACCAGCCTGGAAAAATCAGAACTTCTCCTGGGTAAGCTTTTGCCTTATTTCTGCGTGAGTATGCTGGTGCTGTCTCTGGCCATGCTCATGGGACATTTTCTCTTTGAAGTCCCCTTGCGCGGCAGCCTGGGGTTGCTCATCGCCCTGTCGGCCATTTACCTCCTGGTGATGCTGGCCCAGGGTCTCCTGGTATCGGTCACCTCGGCCAACCAGTTGCAGGCGTTTCAGACGGCGATGCTCATCAATTTTCTTCCCGCGCTCTTGATGTCGGGGTTTGTCTTTTCCATCCGGCTGATGCCGTTGCCGCTTCAAATACTGTCCTATCTGGTGCCGGCTAAATATCTGGTGACCATTTCCAAGGGCATCTATTTAAAGGGTATCGGACTGGACATTTTGTGGCCGGATGCCCTGATCCTGGTGGCTTTTGCCGCCACGTTTCTGTTGGTTACCCTGCGACACCCCGTGAAAAAGATCAGGTAGGCATAATGGGCCGGCGCATCTGGCAAATGGTGAAAAAGGAATTCATCCAGGTCTGGCGGGACCGGAGGCTGCGGATCTTCCTGATCCTGCCCCCCATCGTCCAACTTATTATTTATGGTTATGCCATCAATTTCGACATCCGGCAGGTGCCTTTCGCCGTCTTTGACGAAGACCGGACCCAGGCCAGCGAGATCCTGATTTCCCGGTTCACGGCGTCGGAATATTTCCGCCTGACGAATTTCATTAACAGCGAAGCGGAACTGCGGAACCTGATCGACCGCAGCCAGATCACTATGGCGGTGCACATCCCGAAGGGTTTTGCCGAAAAAATCAAGGCCAACCAGCCGGCCCCGCTGCAACTTATCCTGGACGCCACCGACTCCAACACCGCCTTGATTGTGGCTAAATATACCCGGACGGTCCTCAACGATTACTCCCGGGAGATTCTCCAACAGGCCCTCCGGCGCCTGAATTTGCCGAAGAAATTGCAGACCCCGGTGGTGATCGAGCCGCGAGCCTGGCTCAACCCCAACCTGGAGAGCAAAAACGCCTTTGTGCCCGGGGTCATCGCCATGGTGGTGATGCTGGTGAGCCTGATGCTCACGGCCCTCTCGGTGGTGCGGGAGAGGGAGATCGGCACCATGGCGCAAATCCTGGTGTCCCCCCTCAGCCCCCTGGAATTTCTGTCCGGCAAGACTATCCCTTTTATCCTCATCTCCCTGGTGGACGTGGCCCTGGTAACCCTGATGGGCGTCTTCTGGTTCGAGATCCCGTTTCAGGGGAGCGTGGCCGTGCTGTTTATCGGGACCCTAACATTCCTGCTCAGTTCCGTGGGCTTGGGCCTGCTGATCTCCACGACCTGCTCCACCCAGCAACAGGCGGTGATGGCCGGCACCTTCGTCCTGACCCCTGCCATTCTGCTCTCCGGCTTGATCTTTCCCATCGCCAACATGGCCTTAATTTTTCAATATATTACTTATGTCAATCCCTTGAGATACTTTATCGTCATAGTGCAGGGCGTCTTCCTGGGAGGTCGGGGTTTTGCGGCCCTGTGGCCCCAAATGGCCGCCATGGCCGGGCTGGGGGTGGTTTTTCTGGGCCTCAGCATCATCCGCTTCCGCGGCCGGCTGGCCTGATACCAAGTCGCAAACCAACCACAATTTTC
>PEWM01000281.1 GCA_002779455.1 Deltaproteobacteria bacterium CG07_land_8_20_14_0_80_60_11 | reverse complement strand
GTGTGCGCCCAACCTGAGGGCGGACACATGGGTCCGCCCCTACGGAACATAAATTACCTGTATGAACGCAGTTTGGTATCAAGCCATCCAAGCTTGGTTATGAAGAGGGGCCGGCATCACCGGTCCCGGGAGTAACTCCACGATTTACCGGGAGAGGCGGTCAAAAAACTCCCAGAAGTCCGGGAAGGATTTGGCCACGCAGTCGGGGTCGGTGATGCGCATCCCTGGGGCCTTGAGGCCGGCCACTGCGAAGCTCATGGCGATGCGGTGGTCGTTAAAGGTGTGGATAACGGCGCCGTGCGGCGCCCCGCCCCGGATGACCAGGCCGTCCGCGGTTTCCCGGGCCTCGCGGCTCATTTTCGCCAGTTCCGCCGCCACCGCCTGCAGGCGGTCCGACTCCTTGGGGCGCAGGTGGGCCACCCCGGTGATGACGGTGTCGCCTCGGGCCAAGGCGGCCAGAGAAGGGCCACGGAACCCCGGGCCGATTTCTTCACGCCGGCCGCTTCTGGTGTCAGCACCACCACCCGTCCAGCCCCAGTGGCCTCGCAACACTGATATTACGAATATATCTAAGATGTTAAACAATTATAGGTAGTAGCCAGATATAGAACGGTTGAGAATATTGAGGGGTCAACAAATCTCAGTTCACCGCCTTTTCCGATAAATTTGCTCTTTGGGTTTAGTCTGAAATATAATAACTAAAGAGGCTTGCCACAGGGCAGATTTTGCAGCTTCCTGGGGAGGCGGATCGGTCTCCGGCTCACCCGGAAAGCGATTATCATGATTAGAGGGAGCGCTTTAGGGCATTTCCCCCCAACCAGGGGCGCTGCCGGCAGAGCTTCCCGGAGGTCGTTGATGCGGGTTCTCCTGATCAACCCAGAATTTCCCAGTTCATTCTGGTCGTTGCAGCAGTCGTGCGAACTTTTAGGACGGAAAACCCTCATGCCGCCTTTGGGTCTCCTCACCCTGGCGGCGCTCCTGCCGGGTGACTGGGAGTTGCGCCTGGCCGACCTAAATGTGCGGCCACTCCGCCCCGGCGACTGGGACTGGGCCGAGTTCGTGATGCTCTCCGGCATGATCGTCCAGCGGGAGGGACTGTTAAGCCTCATCCGAGAGGCCAAACAGCGGCGCAAAATTGTGGTGGTCGGCGGCCCCTTTGCCACCTCGGTGCCCCAGGATATCCTGGAGGCTGGCGCCGATTTTCTCGTGCAGGGCGAGGGTGAAACGACCATCCCGCTCTGGTTGGCGGCGTGGCGGGCCGGTGAGACGCACGGCGTGATCGAGCCGGCCGGCCGGCCGGAGATGACCCTCTCGCCGGCGCCCCGGTTTGACCTGCTCAATCTCAACGATTACATCTTACTGGGAATCCAGACTTCCCGGGGGTGTCCGTTCAATTGCGAGTTTTGCGACATCATCAACCTTTACGGCCGGAAGCCCCGCTATAAAAGCCCCGATCAGGTGCTGGCGGAGGTGGAGACTCTCTTTAACCTGGGGTGGAGACGAGAGATTTTTATCTGCGACGACAATTTCATCGGCAACCAAACCCATGCCCGGGCCATCCTCCAAAAACTCATTCCCTGGATGCAGCGCCATGGGGAGCCGTTCAGTTTCTGGACCCAGGTGTCCGCCAATCTTGGGCAAAACGCGGGCCTGGTGGACCTGCTGACCGAGGCCAATTTCGGCAATGTCTTCATCGGAGTCGAGTCTCCGGACGAGGCGGTTTTGGCCGGCAACCGCAAATATCAAAATCTGAAGAATCCCCTGGGTCAATCGTTGACCAACATCAGCGTCAACGGACTGGGGGTGGTCCCCAGCTTTATCATGGGCTTTGATCAGGAGACCAGGGGCGCCGGCGACCGGATCTGCGCCTTTGTGGAACAGCATCACCTGCCCGCGGTCATGCTGAATCTGTTACAGGCGCTCCCCAATACGAGCCTCTGGGACCGGCTCAAGCAGGAAAACCGGCTTACGGCAACCGGGGTTTCCGCCGACATGATCGATGCGAGCTTTAACTTTCTGCCCACCCGCCCAGCCGAGGAGATCGCCGCCGAGTACCTCCGGACGGTGGACTGCCTGTACGAGCCCACCAAATATCTGGCCCGGACCTACCGGTACTATCTGGCCATGAGACCGACTCGCGCCGCCGCCGGGAAGAGCAAAAGCCCGGGGCACGGCAACCAGCAAGATCATTTGCCGTTCCAGGCCCGGCGCGAAGATCTGGTGGCGCTGCTCAAGCTGATCTGGCGCCAGGGGATCGTAGCCGGCTACCGGCGGCAATTCTGGCGGCAGTTAGTGGGGATTTACCGGCAAAACCCCAGCCGCCTGGCCAAATATCTGGCCCAATGCGCCATGGGGGAAAATCTCTTCCAGATCCGGGCAAGCCTGCTGGCCCGAGCGGGCCGGCCCAGGCCGGGCAAAAAAGCGCCGGCTTAACCAGAGGACCCAGATGGGGTTAACGGGCGGCGACGACACCTGATCGCATCCGAAGAAAATTACCCATAACTCTACCTTGCCAGCCTCGCTTGGTCCGCTTTCCAATCCCCCGAGGCCTGAAACCAATTGGCAGTCAATAGGTAGCAGGCTTTCCAGCCTGTGCAGGCGCAGGCTAAAGCCTGCGGCTACAAAATAGCTCTTTGAACGCAACTCGGCCTGAAACCCCTTAAAGAGAGTTCAATTGCAGCGTTATGGGCTTGGTATCCGCGGCGGGGCCATCGAACTGAATGGGGCCGGGAAAGCGGTAGTGGTCCTCGTGGGACCACTTCTGCCGTTCCTGCTCCAGGAACTTGAAGGCCGGCGACTCCAGGTCCACCTTTTGCTTGGCGATCACCAGTTCCAGGCGCCCCTTGCGCTCTTCCAGGTGCATCAGGGGCGCCAGGGGAATGCCGATGGGCTGCCACTCCGCCACCGGCTGGTGCAGGTCTTTGATGGCCGCCATGTAGCCGGTGGCGCCGTTGGCCAGGAGGCTGTAGGCCGCAAACCCTAAATTATAGCCGTAATCGCAATCGAACTTGGTGGGGAAAGTGCCCCGGCCGTCGTAGCCGTAGTAGTGATTCTGGGTGCGCAAACTGCCCTTGTAAATGCCTTTGGCCTTTTGCTTCCGTAAGTAGGTCGCCACCATTTCCAACAGGATGCGCTCGGTATTGACCATGGCGTATTGAAAATTGCCGTGGCTGTCCCGGGGCAGCAGCAGGCCCTTCTGGAGCAGCCCCGGAAAGCCTAAAAAGACGCGGCTGTCGTAGTCCCGCCAGATGTCGCTGTTATCGATGAGCTGGACCTGTTCCTCATAGGAGAGCTTGTGGAACGACTCGTCTTCCGTAGCCTCGCGGTTATAGCGGGCGATGATGTAACTGATCTTGATGATCAGGACGTTGACTTCGTGGATGAACTCCAGGATGCCCTCGGGAATCAGGATGGTGCCGTAATTCCTGCCCTCCCGGGCCCGGTCGACGATGACGTCGGCGATGAGGCGGACCACGTTGTGGATACTGAGTTCCTTTTCTTCGATCTCTTCCCCGATAAGGATGACGTTGGGATGGGTCTGGAAGGCCACTTCCAGGGCGATGTGGCTGGCGCTGCGGCCCATCAGGCGGTTGAAATGCCAGTACTTCAGGTCTGATTTGCAATCGGAGTTGAGGTTGCCTATTTCCGTAGCAAAGGCCATGCAGGCGGAGTGAAACCCGAAGGGTATCTGGAGCAGCCCCGGCACCTGGAGGTCGCCGTCAATGGTCTTGGGGATGCCGATGACCTGGGCGCCGATGCCCCGGAGATGTTCCGCCAGGAAGGCGGCGTTGGTGTTGGAGTCGTCGCCCCCCACCACCACCAGGCCCGATAGCTGCAAGGCGGCGCAGGTTTCCCGGCACTGCTTCATTTTTTGGGGGGTGTCGATCTTATCCCGGCCGGTACCCAACATGTGAAAGCCGCCTGAATTCAGGTGGTTGGACACCATGCCGGCGGTGATTTCCACGTGCTTAGCGGTGATGATGCCCTTGGGCCCAGCCAGAAAGCCGATCACCTGGCTGTCGGGATGGGCCTGTTTGGCCGCGTGGAACAGGCCGGCGATGACGTTATGGCCCCCCGGGGCCGGCCCCCCGGAGAACACGATGCCCAGACGCCGGGGCTTCCCCGGGCGCGGCGGGCTATCCGGAACGATTTCCACCAGCTTATTCTTGCTGACGAAGGGCAACTGTTCCCGGGCCACCTTGATCACGTCCAGGTCGAAGCCGTCCAGGGGGCGAGTCAGGCCAGCGCCCGCCGTCAGGCGCGGGCACAGGTGCGGTTGGTAGGACCGGCGTTTAGCCAGAAAAGCCGTTTCATTGCCAAGCAGTGCCTCGATCCTGGTCTGCCGGGGTTCGCTTGCCATCACCATCCTCCTTCCCGATTCCTGATCATTTAAGGATAAATCAATATATCGGTGGGGCAGGCCGCGGTGCCTGCCAAGATTCTCAACAATTGGAGGATGGTGGGCCCGGAGGCCCGTCCCACCATCCGATAATATCCTCCCGGCGGCGGATTTTCCCCGGGGACCCGGCTATTTCATCAGTTCCTTTAACCGCCGGACGTTTTCCGCCACGGGCTGGTCGTTGAAGATGCCGGAGCCGGAGACGAAGACGTCCGCCCCGGCGGCCACCAGGTCTCCTAAGGTGTCCGGTTGCACCCCGCCGTCCACCTGGATGAGGACGTCCAATCCCTGCTCGTCGATCATTTGCCGCAGGCGGCGGATCTTGGGGAGGACCCCGGGGATAAAGTTCTGGCCCGAAAACCCGGGGTTCACCGTCATCAACAGGACCATATCCACGTCTTTCAGCACGTATTCCAGGCAGTTCAACGGCGTGGCGGGGTTCAGGGTCACTGTAACTTTGGCGCCGGTCTCCTTGATCTGCTGGATGAGCCGTTCCAGGTGCACCGTGGCTTCCACGTGAATCCCCAGCCAATCGGCCCCGGCCTCCACAAAGGCCTCCACATACCGCTCGGGATTGCTGATCATCAGGTGGACATCCAGGGGGAGCGCGGTGGCCTTGCGGATGGCCCGGGTCACCGCCGGCCCGATGGTGAGGTTGGGGACGAAATGCCCGTCCATGACGTCCACGTGGATCCAATCGACGCCGGCCTGCTCCGCTTCCTTAACCTGCTCCGCCAGCCGGCCGAAATCCGCCGATAAAATCGAGACTGAAAGCTTTCTCATGGGCGCTCCTGTTTTTTCCGGTTGCCGATCGCAGGCGGCAGTATCAGGTCAACTTACCCCTGGCGCCGGGGAAAAATCAAGTTGGGAATGACGCCGGGACAGAATTTTATCTTAAAAATTCTTTTTGAACAAGACCCGGATCAGAACAGCCAACCGTACTTAATCGGCCTGGACCTGCGCGGCGGCGTCCAGGTCAGTCAGCCACAGCAGCTCCCCGTTTTGCGGCCGGATGAGTTGGGCCGGCAGGCGCGCCGGGTCCCGAGGACCGCACAGCACTTCCCATAAGACGCCGGCCTTGGACGGCCCCGCCACCAGGAAGGCCACCACCACCGCCTGGTTGATCAGGGGGGGCGTCAACGTGACCCGGTAGAGGTCCAGTTCGGCCGCCAAGACTGCGGCGGCCCAGCGTTCGCGCTCCTCCAGCGCCGGCGTGCCCGGGAACAGCGAGGCGGTGTGGCCGTCGTCCCCCAGGCCCAGGAGGACCAGGTCCAGGCGCGGGGGCTGTCCGGCAAAAAACTCCCGGAGCTGCGCCTCATATTGCCGGGCCGCGGCGGCCGGGTCTGCGGCGCAGTTCATCGGGTGAATCTGGTCAGCGGGGATGGGCACGCGGTCCAGCCAGGCTTCCTTCGCCAGGCGGGCGTTACTCCGGGGGTCGGTAAGGGGCACGCCGCGCTCATCCCCCCAGAAGACATGCACCCGGTCCCAGGGCGCCTGATCCTTAAAGGGCGAAGCGGCCAGCAGTTCATAGGTGCGCCGGGGGGTGTTGCCGCCCGAGAGGGCCACGCTGAACCGGCCCCGGGCGGCCGCGGCCAGATTCGCCTGCGTCACCAGCAAGGCCGCCGCCGCGTGGCTCAGTGACTCCAGGTCGGGATAGACCCGGATCATGGCTCCACCCTGGTGACCCGGCAGACGGGCTGGTCTTCCTGACATTGGAGAAAGGTGGGGGTCACCCGATGATGGCCGCCTTGGGCCATGAGGGTCTCCGCAATCTCAGAGGGCATAGCCCGATCACTCCTCCTCCCATTGGGTATGGAAGGCGCCGGGAGCATCCAGGCGCTCGTAGGTGTGCGCCCCGAAAAAATCCCGCTGGGCCTGGATCAGGTTGGCCGGGAGCACGGCGCTGCGGTAGGCGTCGAAGTAGCTTAGGGTCACCATCAAGCCCGGGGCCGGCAGCCCCAGGGTGACGGCCACCTTCACCACTTCCCGCAAGTCAGCCTCCCGGCTCAGGAATTCCTTGCCCAAACGGGGGTCCATGAGGAGGTTGGGCAAATCCGCCCTGGCTCGGTAAGCGGTGCGGATGTCTTCCAGGAGCGCCGCCCGGATGATGCACCCCCCCCGCCAGATCCGGGCCACGGCCTCCAGGTCCAGTCCATAGCCATAGACGCTGGAGGCCTTCTGGAGCAGGGCCATGCCCTGGGCGTAGGTGGCGATCATGCCGGCGTACAGGGCGTTTTTCACCTGGCCGAGGCAGCGCTGCCGATCTCCCGGGAAGGCGGGGGTAGGCCCGGTCAGGAACTGGGCCGCCGCCCGCCGTTCCTCCTTGTAGCCCGACATGTCCCGCATGACCACCGCCGCGTCGATGGTGGGCGTCCCCACCCGGAGGTCCATGGCATCCCAGGAGGTCCACATGCCGGTGCCCTTTTGCCTGGCCTTGTCCAGGATCATGTCGATCAGGGGCTTGCCGGTGCGGTCATCCCGACGGGCCAGAATCTTGGCGGTGATTGAAACCAGGAAGGAGTTGAGTTCCTCTCGGTTCCAGCGGTCGTAGAGGGGGGCCAGCTCGGCCGGCGTCAGGCCCAGGCCCCGATTCAGGAGATCATAGGTCTCCCCGATCAGTTCCATGAGGCCGTACTCGATGCCGTTATGGACCATCTTGACATAGTGGCCGGCGGAGCCCGACCCGAGGTAAGTGACGCAGGGGTCGCCGTTGACGCGGGCCGCGGCCGCCTCCAAGATGGGGGCCACCCGGTCGTACATCTCCCGGGAGCCGCCGGGCATCAGGCTGGGACCATAGCGGGCGCCGGCTTCCCCGCCGGAGATCCCCATGCCCATGAAGTTAAGATTTTTCCCGGACAGAAATCTGCCCCGCCGGTTGGTATCGGTAAAATGGGAGTTGCCGCTGTCGATGATCAGATCGCCGGGCTCGAGCAAGGGCAAAAGTTCCCGGAGCACCGCGTCCACCGGGTCGCCGGCCGACACCAGCAGGGTTAAGGCCCGGGGCCGGCGCAGGAGACCG
>PEWM01000059.1:155-7305 GCA_002779455.1 Deltaproteobacteria bacterium CG07_land_8_20_14_0_80_60_11 | reverse complement strand
GTCAAGGCGGTGTTCGAGGACCTGGTCAAGGACCCGGCCGGCAACAGCAGCGACCTGATGGTCATGATCTGCGACATCCAGGCCCGGGATAAATAAGAGGGGAAAAGGGAAAAAGGCGAAAAGGGAAAAAGGGGGAGAAGATTGCCCACCTTTGCCTCGGGTGTAACGGTCGGGATTTGCCCAGACAACCTCGCCATCAAGGCATAATATCATCGGACAAAAAATAATTCTGGAAATCCCCCCACAAAAGGTCAATTTCGTTATCTGTTATATATCCGCGGTGTTAACTCACCATAAGAAGTATTCGATAGGAATATCATAGCAACCTTACCGCAAGGCATTAAAAATCTTATAAAAACTGCCGGATAAACGCCTCCACCCCGGATTGATACGCCCTGAACCCCACCGGTCGCCAGGCGCCACGCCGGGTACGGGGCCTCAAACCTCCAGCAGCAGCGATTTTGCCGCCATGAGGGCCAGCCGCTTCACCTCCGCCACCGGCATGTTCCCCTCTGGGGTCAGAGGTACGGGTTGTCGCAAGAACATCATGTAATCGCTCTGGCTGTTATAGATAACCGCGAAGCGTTTGTAATCGGGGCCGTAAAAATCGGTCTTGTCGAAGCGGTCGTCGTCACCGGCCTCCACGCGGCCGTCCGGATACACGTCCACCCGGTAGTAACAATCGCCGGTTTCCAGAATGCAGGGCAGGATAATCCATTCGCCGGGCTCCACGGCTATGATCCTCCTCATGCCCCTTCCCCTCTTGGCGGTCGCGGCCGCGGCAAATGGTTGCGCTGTTGATACCGAGTTGTGATAAGAGAGCTAGGTTTTGCCGTCAGAGGCGAAAGCACGCGCCGGCACAGGCGAGACGCCGGCGCCACTGGTTTGACGGCGACTTGGTATGAAAAGCTATCAGTTTTCAGCGGTCAGCTTTCAGCCAAGACACTTATTGACGCCCCAGCGGCAGGTCTGTAGGGCGGGCACTGCCCGCCATAATTCCTATCTCGGCAAAGGCGCGCCCCCCGGCCCTTAGTTCTCCGAACCGGGCTTGAGAGGCTGTTCCCCGGTTCAGTTTTTCAGGTGGCAGGGTAAAAGCCTGGCCCCCGATCTCTATTTATCAGGCGGAGGCCCAATTAGTCAAAGGGAATAACGGGCCGGGAGATCTGCCCCGGTTGGCTAGCCGACCTGAAAAGGAGCGGACTGCGCCGCGGCGCGCAGGAGGCGGGTGAGCAGGTCGTTGACCGGGGTGGGCAGGCCCAGGGCCCGGCCTCGGGTTGCCACCTGGGCGTTCATGGCCTCGATTTCCGTGGGCCGCCCCGCCAGAATATCCTGGAGCATGGAAGAGCGGTTGGCAGCCGTGGCCGTGCAAACCTGGCGGAGGCGGGCGGCCGGGTCCCCGCTCAGGGTGAGGCCCGCGGCCTGGGCTACCGCCTGGGCTTCTTGCGCCGCGGCCACCGCCACTTCCCAGGCCTCGGGCAACTGAAGCAGCATCCCGTTGGGAACCCGCAGCAAGGCGGTAAGGGGATTGATGCCCACGTTGATGACCAGCTTTTCCCACAAGACGGCCTCGATGTCCTCCCGGGGTTGGCACGAGAGGCCGGCGCGCCGGAAGAGGTCCACCACGGCCGCCGCCTCAATCCTGGACACCTGGGACCCCAGCGGCGTCCCGATATAAATAACCCCCCGGCCGGCATAGATTATCTGCCCCTCATCCTGCCGGGTCACTCCCAGGAGGCCCACTCCCGCCAGCAGGCGCTCGGGCCCCACGGTCCGGGCGATGGATTCCAGGTTCCCCAGCCCGTTTTGCAGGGTGAGGGCCATGCCCCCCTGGGACATGAGCCCCGGAAGGGCCCGGGCCGCGGTTTCCGTCTGATAGGCCTTGACCGCCACGATGGTCAGATCGCACGGACCCACCTCCGGCGCCAGGCCGATGGGCGCCTGGATGACCCGATGCCCCCCTTCCAGGGTGTGCACCTGGATGCCCCGGAGGCGCAACCGGGCCACCCGCTCCGGGCGGTAATCCACCAGGGAGACGTCGGCGCCGGCCTCCCGAAAGAGGGCGGCCAGGAGACAACCCAGGGCCCCCGGTCCCAACACGGCCACTTTCATTGATCATCCTGAACGAAAACGCAGAAATAGCCACCGAAATTGCCGGAGGCTTCTTTATCTTTTAGATGATTTGTACTAAAATTTCTATGAGTAATTAAAGAAAGGGGGCCGATAATGGCCACGCCCGTGGAATTATCGAGACATTTCGACCGGGAGTTGAACAATCTGAAGCAGGATTTGCTGCGGATGGCGGCGCTGGCCGAGACTGCGGTGGGCAAGAGCCTGGTCTCAGTCACAAACCGGGACTCTGATCGGGCCCGAGAGGTGATCATCGATGACATCACGCTCAATCGCATGGAACTGGCTATTGAAGAACAGGCTTTAAAATTGCTGGCCCTGCGCCAGCCCGTGGCCACCGACCTGCGGTTGACCGTCGCGGCGGCGCGGATCGCCACAGAATTGGAGCGCATCGGCGATCAGGCGGTCAACATCGCCGAACGGGCTTTGGAATTGAACAGCCGCCCCCCCCTGGAACTCCCCATCGATATCAAGATCATGGCCGACCTGGCCTTGGGGATGGTCCGCACCAGTATTGACGCCTTTGTCAACCAGGACCCCAAGCTCGCCATCCAGGTCTGCCAGCGGGACGTGGAGGTGGACATCCTGGACGACGAATATATCCAGAAGCTCCTGGATTCCATGATTAAAGAATCCCGTTGGGTGACCCGGCTGCATCACTTTATTATCATCGTGCGCAATCTCGAGCGCATCGCCGACTTGGCCACTAACATCGCCGAAGACATCGTGTTTATCGTCGAGGGCCGGGTGATCAAGCATCGATGCGAAGATTGGATGATGGCCTAGCCCCCGACCTGACCTTGGCCTGAGCCAGTTTCTCCTCCAAAAGATTTAATTCCTGGGCCACCCGGGGTTGGGTTTTGCGGTTTCGCTCCAGGGTCTGCAAGGCATGCACCACGGAGGCATGGGACCGCTGGAACAGGCGCCCCAACTCCACCATGGTTTTTCCCGTGTAGATGCGGCAGAAATAGAGGGCCATCTGCCGGGCCCGCACCAGGCGCTTTTGTCGCGACCGCCCCAGCAGGTCCGGCAGGCTTACCCCATAGTAATCGCTGACAATCTTTTGAATATCCGGGGTGTTCAACCGGGTGTCCACGGCTTTCAGGTCCTGGAGCACCTCCTGGGCCAGGCGCTGACTGAAAGGTTCGTTGAGCAAAGTCGACCGGGCTACCAGGCAATCCAGGGCACTCTCCAGGCGGCGCACGTCCTCGTCAACGTATTCGGCCAGATACTCCAAAATCTTGACGGAAACCTGAACTCCCCGGCGCTCGGCCTTGTTCTCCAGGATATTGACCCGGGTGGGGAAGTCCGGCGGCCCGATGGGTGTGATGAGCCCGCCGGTGAGCCGGGACCGCAGTTCCTGGGAGAGGTGGCCGATCTCCCCCGGCAGATAGCAACTGGTAAAGACCAGCCGCTTATTCCGGCCCATGAGCGTATCCAGGGTGTAGCAGACCTCCGCCTGGATCTTCTCCTTGCCACTTAAAAATTGCACTTCCTCCAACAGCAGAATGTCGCAGTCCTGCCGAAAGCGCTCTTTGAAGGTGGACATCCGGCCGTTCTTGAGGGCGCTCACCATCTCATTGGCGAAATTTTCCGCGGTGATATAAAGGACCTGTTTTTCTGCCGCCGACTTGGTGACGAAATTGCCCACGGCCTGGGACAGGTGGCTCTTCCCCAGCCCGGGGCCGGAGGTGAGGAACAGGGTGCGGTTATAAAAGGTGTCGTTGCGCGCCAGGGCCCGGGATGCCTGGTAGGCCAGGCGGTTGGAGGCCCCGACCACAAACTGGTCAAAGGTGAAGGCCCGGTTGAACCGCCGGGCGCTGGTCTTTCCCAAAACCAGGGGCAGGGAGGGCTGACTCACCGGGACCAGGGGGCGCACCGGGGCGGTGAGCAACTTTAGATGCACCGCCAGGCTGCAGTTCACCGCCGCTTCCAGTATCTGCCGGATGAGCTTGAGATAATGGGCCTGGACCCACCTGAGAGCAAAGGGATTCGGACAGGATAAAACCAGCTCACCCCCGGGTCCGGCCTCGGCCTGAAGCGGCTCGATCCACAGATCGAAGGTGGTTTCGGGGAGCTGGTTCTTAACGACTTCCTTGACGGCCTGCCAGATGGCTTCCATATTCCCCCTTAGGTTGGGCGGTGCTCGTGAAGGGAATAGTAACCGCAGCCGGCATCCGGGTCAAAGGGGCTAGACCGAAATCTACCTTAGGATTCTCTCGTAAAAAAAGGTGAGCAATTCGTTACAGAAAGCAACAATGGTGCGGCTCTGGCCGAGTTAGACTAAAGATTAATTAATCCAATAGGTTATAATGCAAGAACTACGGAGTTGGGAGCCGTCCGAGGCCCTGAGCCGGCTCCCATGATTTTAAAGAATCTCCCGCATCCTGGGTTTTCCGCCGTTTTTCATAGGGAGGTAAAATTATTTAGGGCAAAAATCGCTAACTAATTAGTTTTAATCAAAAAAGGTTTAAAGACCTCTTGAGCCCAACCAGAGCAGTGACGACGCTTGACCGGGGTGAACTGGCCGGGGCGGGCTACCGCGACCTTTGAACCCGAAAAACCTCTTGCCGGACAACCTTGCTAGATGACGGCCCCGCAATCAAGGCGATGTCAAGGTCCCCCCCGCCTTCCCTCACCGGCTTCTCGGAAAAGCCGGGAAGGAGAACGCGGCTCAATTAGCCGGTTGGCCTCCAGCCCTCGGCTGCCGTCTTGACAAATCTCCCGGAGGGGGTATCATGGCATAACGCTCAGGTGAAATCCCTTTTTGAGGTCCGCAATGATCAATTACGTCGCGTACCGTAAGTTCGCCACCCTGAAGAACGGCAAGCGGGTGATGTTCCGGTTCCTCAACGAACAGGATGGGGAGGCGTTGATCCAGCTGTTCCAGGAGGCCCCGGAGGAGGATATCCGGTTTCTGAAGCAAAACGTCAAGGACGTGAAACTGGTCAATTACTGGATTGACCACCTCAACTACCGGAAGGTGTTGCCCCTGCTGGCGGTGGACCTGGAAACCAACCGGATCATTGCGGACGCCACCCTCCACCGCGGCAAGCATGCCGCCAAGCATATCGGCGAGATTCGCATCTTTGTGGGCCGCGGCTTTCGGAATCTGGGTTTGGGGTCGTTGATGCTCGAAGAAATCCTCAACCTGGCTTTGCAAGAAAATCTCATGTGGGTGAAGGCGGAGATCCTGGCGGATCATAAAAAGGTGATCAAGGCTTTCCGGGCCAAGGGCTTTGAACAGAAATGCATCCTGGACGATTATTTTGTCCGCAAGGATGGGGTGACCCACGACGTGGTTTTGATGATGCGCCCCGTGGTAAAACGGGAAGAAGCGGAATTTTAGGTTTAGGCGGAAATAAGATCATGTTATGGTAGGGGCGGGTTTCAAACCCGCCCCTACGTTTGTTTAGACTGCGCTAATCGTCATTTTCGGAGAAAGTCAAATATGAGCCGGGTAGCATCGGGTTTGGAAATCTTTCTCCGGGAGCCGCCGGCCTGGGTGGCGGGCGCCCGGCTGGGACTCCTGAGCCACCCGCCTAGCGTCGGGCCGGACCTGGCCAGCGCCCGGGAACTGGTGGCCCGCCATTTGCCCGGCCGGCTCCAGGTCCTGTTCAGCCCGCAACACGGCCTGTTGGGGGAAAAGCAGGACAATATGATCGCCTCGGCCGATTTCGCCGACCCCGTCCTGCACCTGCCGGTGGTGAGTCTCTATGGGCCCCGCCTGACCCCGCCGCCCGAGGCCCTGGCCGCGGTGGACGCGGTCCTGGTGGACCTCATGGACGTGGGTGCCCGGGTGTACACCTTTGCCGCCACTCTGGCCAAGGTCATGGCCGCGGCGGCGCGCCTCGATAAAAAGGTGGTGGTGCTGGATCGGCCCAATCCCATCGGCGGCGCCGCGGTGGAGGGTAACCTGCTGCGGCCGGAGTGGGCCTCGTTTGTGGGGCCTTACCCCTTGCCCATGCGCCACGGTTTCAGCCTGGGGGAATTGGCCCGCTACTACAACGTCACCCAAGATATCGGCTGCGACCTCACGGTGATCCCCGCGGCCGGCTGGCGGCGGGGTGACTATCATGACGCCACCGGTCTGCCCTGGGTGCTGCCGTCCCCCAACCTGCCCACCCTGGATGCGGCCATCGTCTATCCCGGCCAAGTCCTCCTGGAGGGGACCAATCTCTCCGAAGGCCGGGGCGCTACCCGGCCCTTCGAACTGTTCGGCGCCCCCTTTCTGGAACCCGGGCGCATCCTGGACCGTCTTAAGCAAATCGAGATCCCCGGGGTGATCCTCCGGACCGCCTGCTTTGAGCCCACCTTCCATAAATGGGCCGGGAAACTGTGCCGGGGCTTTCAGCTCCACGTCACCGACCGGCGGACCTTCAAACCCTACTACACCACCCTGACCCTGCTCATGGTAATCCGGGAGCTCTATCCCGAACAGTTCGCCTGGCGCCAGCCGCCTTACGAATACGAGACGGTGCGCCTGCCCTTTGACCTCCTCACCGGCGATGACCTGATCCGCCGGGGCCTGGAAAACGGCCTGACGGTAACGGAACTGGAGGCCGCCTGGCAGGAGGACCTGAACCGATTCATGGAGGTGCGGCAGGAATTTTTGCTGTATCCGGAGTAGGGTGCGTCTCACGCACCCTACATTTTTATTCAGGTTGCGGGCCGGTAGGGGAATAAAGTGGTCTGAGGTTGATCTCCTTGGCCGACTTTCTGACCTGGGCAAGGTCATACTGCACCTGAAGCTGTAACCAACTCTCAGGACTGCGGCCAAAGGCCTGGGACAGCCTGACGGCCATTTCCGGGGAAATGCCGGCGTGACCATTCAACAGCAGGGATAGGGTCTTGCGGGTCACGCCGAGCCCCTGCGCCGCCCGGGTGACGGTCAAACCCAGGGGCTCGAGGTACAGCTCCCGGATAATCTCGCCCGGATGCGATGGATTTTTCATGATCATGGCGTGTCACTCCCGATACCAATAAAAGCGGCCAGTTAGCACGGAGCCACTTCCAAATGGAT
>PEWM01000059.1:0-147 GCA_002779455.1 Deltaproteobacteria bacterium CG07_land_8_20_14_0_80_60_11 | reverse complement strand
GGGCTTGCAGATGGTGAATGATCTGAAACAGGTTGTCCGCCCGCGGGTTTCCCTTCGGGCCCAACATCCGCATGAGACTTTTGGCCGGTATGCGGGTAGCCTCGGCCAAAGGCCCAAAACCAACCGTCGTGTTGATATAGTCGCGCA
>PEWM01000204.1 GCA_002779455.1 Deltaproteobacteria bacterium CG07_land_8_20_14_0_80_60_11 | reverse complement strand
GGTAAAACCACCGATGACCTCTGGCCCGCCGAAGTTGCCGCAAAATTCAAGGCGCAGGACCGGAGAGTCATTGAGACCGGGGTAGCCTTGCAGAGCTT
Source organism: Deltaproteobacteria bacterium CG07_land_8_20_14_0_80_60_11 (assembly GCA_002779455.1). Taxonomy (GTDB): domain Bacteria; phylum Desulfobacterota; class Desulfobaccia; order Desulfobaccales; family 0-14-0-80-60-11; genus 0-14-0-80-60-11. The sequence continues at coordinate 22,781 of PEWM01000204.1, read as the reverse complement.
AGTCACGCTGCGCCATGCCGACGGGTTGCATCACTGGATTTACTACCGGTTTCCCATCGTCGATCCGGATGGCCATACGGTGATGATCGGCGTCAATGCCATCGATGTTACCGAGCCCCTGGAAACCAAGGCGCGGCTGGAGCATTTGCTGGCTTCTGGCCCAGCAGCTATTTATACCTTTGAGGCCGAGGGTAATTTTGCTCCTACCTATATAAGCGAAAACGTCAAAGGACTGGTGGGTTGGGAGCCCCGGCAATTTCTGGAAAATCCCCGGTTCTGGATCAAGCACGTGCACCCCGAAGACCGACGCCGGGTGCTCAAGCGTATGGAACTCCCGTGGCCGGAGGACCACCAGACCTTTGAATACCGCTTCCTGGCCCAGGATGGCGCCTATCGCTGGATGCACGATGAACTCAAGCTGGTGCGGGATGCGAACGGCCAGCCGGTGGAAATGGCGGGCGCCTGGATGGACATTACGGCGCACCGGCAGGCGGAAGAGGCGCTACGGGAAAGTGAAGAGAAATATCATAACGCCTATGAATTGATCAGGTTATTAATCGATACCGCGCCTGATCTGATCTGGGCGAAAGATATGAATGACCGGTTTATGTTAGTCAACCAGGCAATGTGCCGGAAACTGCTGATGTGCGACCATCCGCAGGAAGCAGTCGGGAAAACCGATATGTTTTATGCCGAGCGCGAGCGCAAGCAAGGTCATGAGTTTGACTTCGGGGAGTTATGTACGAATTCCGATGCCCTGGTGAAGGAGAGTAAAACTCCCTGCCGCTTCCTGGAATCCGGGACCGTTAGGGGTCATTATCTGGCTTTGGATGTGCAGAAGGCGCCCTTTATTAATGAGCAGGGGGAGATGATCGGCACCGTGGGTTATGGCCGGGATATCACCAAAGAGAAAGAAATAGAGGAGGCCCTCAAAGAGAGCGAAAGCCATTACCGGCTGCTGGTCAAGCAAATCCCGGCCGTGGTCTTTAAAGGGTATCAGGATTGGAGCATCGATTTCTTCGATGATAAAATAGAAGAAGTCACGGGCTACCGCAAGGAAGAGTTTAACTCCCGGCGGCTCAGATGGTGCGACCTGATCCTCCCGGAAGACCTGGATATGGCCCGCGGGTTATTTGTGCAAGCCCTCAAGACCGACAAATCCTACGTCCGGGAATACCGCATCCGGAAAAAAGACGGGGAGATTGCCTGGATTCAAGCCCGGGGGCAGATTTTCGGCGATGCCGCCGGCCAGGTTGATTATGTCAGCGGGGTATTCTTTGACATCTCCGAGCGCAAGGCCCTGGAGGCCCAACTCCTGCAGGCCCAGAAGATGGAGGCGGTGGGGCGGTTGGCCGGCGGCGTGGCCCACGATTTCAACAACCTTTTGATGGTCGTCATGGGCTACGGCGAGCTTATCCGGTCCAGCCTCGTTAAAGACGATCCCCTCTATAAATATAGCGAAGATATCCTCAAGGCCAGCGAGCGGGCCGCCTCTTTGACCCAACAGTTGCTGGCCTTCAGCCGCCGGCAGGTGATGCAGCCCCAGGTGATCAATCTCAACCGGGTGGCGGCCGACCTGGAGAAGATGCTGGGGCGTCTCATCGGGGAACACATCGACCTGGACATCGTGGCCGGCCCCGATCTGGGGGCGGTGAAAGCCGACCCCGGCCAGATCGGCCATATCATCATGAACCTGGCGGTCAACGCCCGGGACGCCATGCCCACGGGCGGCCGGCTCACCCTGGAAATGGGCAATATCGAGTTTGCCGCCAGCCATAATTGTCACAGTGAGACGGCCCCGCCGGGGCGCTATGTCAGGCTGGCAGTGAGCGACACCGGCAGCGGCATGGAGGCGGAGACCCTGGATCACATCTTTGAGCCGTTCTTCACCACGAAAGAGGTGGGCAAAGGCACCGGCCTGGGGCTGCCCATGGTGTATGGCATTGTCAAGCAAAACCGCGGTTATCTCGAGGTGGAGAGCCGGCCTGGCCAGGGCGCCACGTTCCAGATCTATCTGCCGCGCCTCGAGGCGGCGGTGGAGGAACCCAGAACCAGGATAACCCTGGCGGCCAAGCTGGAAGGGTCCGAGACCATTCTGGTGGTGGAAGATGAAGACGCGCTCCGGACTTTGCTGTGCCGGTTTTTCCGCCTGTATGGGTACAACGTCTTGGAGGCCCGGCACGGGGGCGAGGCCCTGTTGATCTGTGAACGGCGCCAGGGGCCTATCCACCTCATGGTGACCGATGTGGTGATGCCCCAGATGAGCGGCAGGGAGTTGGCCGACCGTCTGGCCCCTTTGCATCCTGAAATGAGGGTAATTTTCATGTCAGGCTACACCGGCCGCGACCTTACCGGCTACGGCGCCCCGGAATCATCTCAGCATTTCATTTCCAAGCCTTTCCGGCCCATGGACCTGGTGAAAAAGGTGCGGGATTTTCTGGACGTCTCCCGAGGGTCCACGGCTGAATCCCCGCCTCCATAAAGGTACAGGCGCGGGGCGGCGATGCGGCCTAAGTACAGGATTTCATAAACACGCTCACGTCATATATCGCCCCCCTCACCCCAACCCTCTCCCCCCGAAGCGGGGGGAGAGGGGGTAGGAGTGAGGGCACCGGGTTTTTTATGATGGCAGAGCATCAAATCGGCCCCATCTTTTCCCCTCTCCCCCAATGGGCTACCGCAAGTAAGGGGGTAGAGTAACTTGTTGAGAGATCGCTAAAATTCCCTCTCCCCTTGAGGGGAGAGGGTTAGGGTGAGGGGGGAAACCTTGAACAAGAACCTTGCTCTGAATTTGCGAAAAAGCATGACTGATGCTGAAAGAGTGCTTTGGTATAATCTGCGTGATAGGCGACTTGGTGGATGGAAATTTCGACGTCAGCATGCCGTTGGCCCTTTTATTGTAGATTTTGTCTGCCTGGAGAAGAAATTGGTTATAGAGGTTGACGGTGGCCAACATGCTGAAATGATAGTTCAAGATGATAACCGAACCGAATATCTCAGCAAAAGTGGCTACCGAGTAGTTCGTTTTTGGAATAATCAGGTCTTACAAGAAACTGAGGCGGTCTTACAAGTGATTCTTGACGAGGTATCAGAAGAAGCACCCTCTCACCCTGACCCTCTCCCCCAAGGGGAAGAGGGAATTAAAAGCAAAAAAACCATGAGATAGTAACTTGTGGGTAAAGATTAGTCCCATGGGGGAGTGGGCCAGGGTGAGGGGGAAGTGATCTTCACGGAGTAAGAAATACGTTACCGTATTTATGAACCACTGCACTAAGGCGGCTCCGGGCCGCTGAATTTTTGCCCTACCAGTGGGTCCGCAGGCGGTATTTCTCGATCTTGTGACTCAGGGTCTTGCGGTTGATTCCCAGGATGCGGGCGGCTTCCTGGCGCCGGCCCTGGGTGCGGCGCAGGATGAATTGAATGTAGCGTTTTTCCAACTCCTCCAGCGAGTAGTTTTCGTCGGAGAAGGCCTGGAAATCACCCTGACGCTGGGAAATGAAACTGGGCAAATGTTCCGGCTGGATGATGGCCCCATCTTCCAGGATCACGATGCGTTCAACGGTGTGTTCCAGTTCCCGGACATTGCCCGGCCAGCCATAGTCACTGAGCAGTTTCAGGGCCTGGCTGGAGGTCCCGGTAACTTCCCGGTGGCCCTTCTGACTGTACTTGCGGAGAAAGTGATCCACCAGCAGGGCAATATCCCCGGCGCGCTCCCTCAGGGGGGGTAAGTGGATGGGAATGACGCTGAGCCGGTAGTAGAGGTCCTCCCGGAAGGCCCCCGCCTTGATGGCTTCGTTCAGGTCGCGGTTGGACGAGGCGATGATGCGGATATCCAGTTTAATGCGTTTCTGGCTCCCCACCTGCATGAACTCCCGCTCCTGGATCACCCGGAGGAGCTTGGCCTGGATATTCAGGCTCAGGTTGCTGATCTCGTCGAAGAAGAAGGTCCCGTGGTTGGCCAGTTCGAAGAGCCCGTGCTTGGTCTGCAATGCCCCGGTGAAAGAGCCCTTGACGTGACCGAAGAGCTCGCTTTCCAACAGGGACTCCACCAGGGCGGAGCAATCCACCGGGACGAATTCCCGGTCGGCCCGGGGGCTGAGCAGGTGGATGGCCCGGGCCACCAGCTCTTTGCCGGTGCCGGACTCCCCGGTGAGCAGGACGGTGCTGTCGCTGGGAGCGGCCCGCTTGATCTTGTCGAAAACCCGCCGCATGGCGGGACTCTGGCCCAGAATAAAATCCAGGCCCAGGCCGCCGGCGGCTTCCGGTTCAGGGGCGATTCGCCGGCGTTTCTGGGAGAGGTGATCCCGGGCCTTTTGCACCACCGCTTCCAGTTCCTCGATCCTAAACGGCTTCACCAGGTAGTCCAGGGCCCCGAGCTTGATGCACTCCACCGCCCCGGCAATGGTGGGGTAGCCGGTGATCATGATGACTTCGGTTTCCGGAAAATCCTGACGGAGGTGTTTCAGCAGTTGCACCCCGTCCATGTCCGGGAGCTTGATGTCCAACAGGACGACGGCAAACGGCTGACGGGCCAGGTGGGCCAGCGCCTGGGCGGCATCGGCGGCCGTGGCCACCACCAGATCTTGCTGGGACAAAACCTGGGCGATGCCGGTCCGCACCACGGGTTCATCATCCACCACCAGGACCTGGCGGCTGAAATCACTTGCCTGCATCCACACCCTTTGCCGCGCCAACCGTAGGCAGTTTGACCCGGAAGGCGGTTCCCTTCCCGACTTCGCTTTCCACGTCAACCGATCCGCGGTGGGCCTCGATGAGCCCTTTGACCAGCGCCAGGCCTAACCCGGTGCCGATCACCTGCCGGGTCTTGGGGCTCTTAACCCGGTAGAACTTGTCAAAAATTTTGGCGATCTCCTCCGCCTCAATGCCGATGCCCTGGTCCTGCACCACAACTTCCAGGTAGTCCCCGCGGGAGACGGCGGCGATCCTGACTTCGCCCCCATCCGGAGAGTAATTGATGGCATTGCTCACCAGGTTGCTGAACACTTCATCCATGCTGCGGCGGTCGGCCCGGATGAGAGGCAGTCCGTCGGGCGCCTCCAGCTTCAGGGTGACCTTCTGGCTGGAGGCCCTTTCCCGCAAGAGTTCCACCACCTCGCCCAGGGTTTCCCGCAAATCCAGAGGCGCCTGTTCCAGTTGCCCGTAACCCGCTTCCATCTTGGTCACGTCCAACAGGTCGTTGATCAGGTCGAGCAAACCCTGGATCTTGGCATGGGCCCGGGTAAGGAGTTCCCGCTGCTTGCCGGTCAGATCCCCGGCCAAACCGTCCAGGATCACGGCATGCTGCTGCTTGATGGCGGCCAGGGGGGACCGGAGTTCATGGGACACCATGCGCACGAAATCGTTCTTCATTTCATCCAGTTCTTTGAAGTGGGTGACGTCGTGGAATACGGTGACCGTGCCCAGCACCTGGTTGTCCGGCCCGGAAAAGGGGGCCGACAGGGCCCGCAGGTGAATGCGGTTTTGGCAGAGCTCCTGGGCGATAAACCGCGCCTCACTCCGATTGCCGCCCGTCAACAGGGATTCGATGGCTACTTGAAAGTCGCGGTCGCCGACATAGGCCTGCATCGGTCCGGGGTGGGGCGGCGGCGCCTTTACCCCCAGGAGCTGCATGAGGGTGGAGTTGCACAGCACCACCTCGCCATCCTGGTTGGTCACCAGCACCCCGTCGGCCATGCAGTTGACGATGGTGTGCATCCGGCTCTGCTCCATGGCCAGGTTGTAGAGGTTCCGGGCCTGCTCCTCCTGGAGTTGCCGGGTTTGCTGCTCTAAAAGCTGCTTCTCCAGGGCCCGTTTGACCACCAGGCACAGGTGGTCGATGCTGAAGGGCTTGGTGACGAAGTCATAGGCCCCTTTTTTCATGCACTCCACCGCGTCGGCCACGGTGCCCAGGCCGGTCATGATGATCACCGGGATGCCGGGGTAGCGGACGGAGGTCTGCTCCAGGACCTCCAGGGCCCCCATCACGGGCATCTTGAGGTCGCAGAGGACCACGTTGACCGGCTCGGCGGCCAGTTGGTCTAAGGCCTCCTGGCCGTTGGCGGCCGTGAGCACCCGGTAGCCTTCGGGCTGGAGAACCAGGGTGCAACCATCCCGAAGCACCTTTTCGTCGTCCACCACCAATACGGTGTATTGGTCCGTCATAATTCACCTTTTTATCCGCGGTCAGCTTCAGGAAGACTCTGAATCTGCGCTATCTTGCTCAGGGCCGATTGCTAACGGCTGACTGCTTGGCAGACCTATTCCCAGACCATCTGCTCCTGGTTTTCCTGAGAATCCAGGGGCAGTCTAATGATGAACTCCGTGCCGCCGCCGTGCGGGCTCTCCACCTCGATGGTTCCGCCATGCCGTTGAATGACCCCATAGACGATGGATAGACCCAGGCCGGTGCCTTTACCCGGAGGTTTGGTGGTAAAAAAGGGGTCAAAAATTTTATCCCGCAGTTCTGGTGGAATCCCACTGCCGGTATCCGCAAAAGTGATGATCACCCCATCTCTTTCAGGGTCAGCACGGCTGGTGATGGTGATCCGGCCCACCCCCTTTATGGCGTCGGCGGCATTGAGCAGCAGGTTGGTAAAAACCTGCTGGAGTTCGCCCGGATCACCAAAAATCTGGGGCAGGTGGGGGTCCAGAGATAGTTTGATCTGGATATTGTGGAAAATAAGCTGTTGGTCAATAAGCTTCACACACCGCGAGATGATATCGTTCATGTCTATACGGGTTTTTTGCCCCAAAGACTGCCGGCTGAATTCCAGCAGGCGAGTGACGATTTGTTTACAGCGCAGAGTTTGGTTAATGATTTCTTCTAGGTGCGGACGACCTGCCGCATTCGCCTCCATATCCCGCTGCAATAATTCGGCGTAGATGAGGATGCCGGCCAGGGGATTATTGATTTCATGGGCCACCCCCGCGGACATCCTTCCCAGGGAGGCAATCTTTTCAGCCTGCAAAAGTTGATTTTGGGTCTCTTCCAGTTTTTTTTGCATCCTTCGATGTTCGCGCAGGTCGGAAAAGATTCCGACGCTGCCGACCTCTTGCCCCTTGTCCCTGATAATCGCGGCCGAAAACCTCACCGGCACTTCCTGTCCATCTTTATTATAAAAGGTGATCTCGGTGGTATTGAGTCGGTCAGGTGGACCGTATTCGCCACTGCGCATCCGGCGCATCATCTCTCGGGCCAATTCGAGCGGGTAGAACCGGTGTAATCTTTTTCTATCGGCGATGATCTCCCCGGCCTGGTAACCCAGGATACGTTCGGCTCCTTCACTAAAAATTAAGGGGCTCCCTTCGGTGTCGATCACCACGATGCCGTCCACCGAACAACGGATTATATTGTTAAGAAAAATATTGGTTTTTTTAAGTTGTTCATGCATCCTGATGCGGTAGGTTAGATCACGCAGGTAAATGCAGGTGAGAATATTTTTGCCGATCCGGGACGCCGCCATGCAGGCCTCGAAGACGCGGTTTCCCTCCGGGTCTATATACGTCCCGTTAAGGGTGGTGCAAAATTGCACTTCCTCATGAAGGCCCTGTTCCCCCAGACCTGTCAGTTGCACCGCCATTTTTTGATGCTGGGGGGTGAGGATTTCCTCCAGGCTCTTTCCGACCAGTTCCTCCTTGGGCCGTCCGACAATTTCGGCCATCTTTGAGTTGGCAAAGATGATGCGCTGGTTCTCATCCGCCATCAGCATGCCTTCTGGGGTCAACTCGGTGATCAAATCGAGCTTGCGTTCCGCCTCCACTATGGGAGTGATATCCCGAACGGCCTCAAAGCCGCCGATGACCCGGCCCTCGGGGTCGGTAATGATGGAAGCGGACACCACTACCGGAATTTCCCGCCCCTGGCGGTCCCGCACCACCCGGCGCAATCCCGAGATGGGCTTTTTGCCCTCCATGACCTGCTTCAGAACACAATCGCAGGTCATGCACTGGACGGTATTGAGCACCTCGCCGCAGGTCATCCGGCCCACCACCTCGCCCCGGGTGTAACCCGTGAGTTCCTCCATGCGCTCGTTGATATGGGTCACCACCAGAAACGGGTCCACCATGAAGAAGGGCATGGGGAAATTTTCCAGGATGCTGCAGATGGTCGCCATCTGCTGCTCCATCACCGGGTGGGCCAGCAAATCGGCATGCTCCCGGATGAGGATAAAACAGCCGGCCTGGTCGCGGTTGCGGCCCCGGATGGGCGTAATGTTCACCGAGAGGGGGGCGCCGATGGGCCAGCGGGTCTGCATGAGGACGGGAATCTGCTTGAAGCTTTCCCCTGGCTGGGGACACCGCTGCAGCCGGGACGCATCCTCTCCGGTCCCGGCAATGATGGGAGTCTCTGAACAAATAGGGCAGGGGTTCCCCGGACGCAGGGACTCCCCAAAGAGTTTCTGGGCGGCGCAGTTGAGAAAGACCACCTGATGGTGACTGTTGGTGACCACGATGGGATCCAGGACATCGCTCAGGAGCGGGGCCAGATACTCCATCGGCGCCGGCGCAGTCCCGGTTAACCCCGGGGGAACCTCGGGTCTGCTCGGGGGGGCGTCGTGCTCTGATTTCATGGTCCGTTCCTTCTCGCTGGCATGGAGCGAGAGATAAACTCATTCCCAAGCTTCTGCTTGGGAACCAGAAAAAAGCTCACCTCAGCCCCTTGTCGCGGCTGAGGCGCATTCCACCGGGGCCGCAAAGGTGTTCCCTAAGATGACCTGGGCCGCCGCCAGTTCGTGCTGGCGAATGATCAACGAGATGGACGAGATGGTGCAGCTCAGGGCCAAAAGGGAGATGTGGGCCTGCGCCAGGGCCGCAACCAGGGTGTGGGCGATGCCGTAGCGGTCGCCGAAATGGGGCCCATGGAGAAAAATGCCCGCCACCGGGGTGAGGCGCATGGGCCGGAGATCAGGCAGGCGGCTTGTCAAAATTCGCCGCACTTCGCTCCCGTGGTCTCCCCCGCCGGGTTGGCGCCGGGCCGTGGAAAACGACAGGATGAATTCTTGGCCCCCGAGCCCCGGCAGGGCTACCAAAAACGGGATGGCCAGGCCCAGTTCGCCCATCTCCATCAGGGCGGCGGCAAAGCCGGCCAGGATGTCGGCGGTGGCGAGGCTCATGCCCCAGAGGTCCAGGTCCGGCTGCGGGATAATCCAATACACCTTGTTGACTTTCTCCTGGTAGGTGGCTACCACCTTCTCCAGGTATTCCTTGGGCGGGGCCTGGGCCGAAAAAAATTCCTCGGGGGAGGCGAAACCCGAGAAGGTGAAATGCTCGAACAACTGTTTCACTGCGGGCTTAATGCGGGAAGACGACAGCACCGCGGAGATGGCGGAGGGGGAACTGGCCAGGCCGTGGATCACCACCCGGGCCCGGGCCAGGCTCTTGATGAACGTGCCGATGACTTGGGGGCGCTTGTCATGGGGATAAACGGCCAGGATCGAGGTGCCCGGCTGCAAGGCCAGCGAGGCGTCCGGGTCGGCCTGGGACTGCAGCAGGGTGAAGGCGGCTTCACCAACGTGGCTGGCCGTGCATAGCACCTCGCGATCGCCGGCCACGTGGGTGAGAAAGGTCAGGTTGAGGCGCTGCCGGGCCAGCGGCGCACACACCGAAGGCCCCAGGCGGTTGTCTTCTAACGGGGAGGAGGACGTAACACAAGCGCCCTCCTCCAGGACTTTAAGGCCACCTATCCTGATCCGGTCGAATTTTTTCAAAGTTCGTCGGAGTCATGCCTGATGGTTAAAGCAATCTTTGCACCGCTTCCACCAGAGTGGCGGCATCCACGGGTTTGGGAATAAAATCTTCGGCTTCCACGCTCATCCCATCGGCATGGCTGTAGCTGGTGGTGGGCACGGCCTCGCCCACCGCGGTGAGCAGGATGACGGGAATTTCCTGGGTCCACTTATTCGATTTCAATTCCTTGCAGAGCTGGTAGCCATTCTTTCTGGGCATCATCACGTCCAGAATCAATACGTCCGGACGGCGCTTCTTGATGGCTTCCTCCCCTTCGATCCCATCGTAAGCCTTCCCCACCTCAAAGCCCTTGGACTCCAGCATCATGGATACGGTTTCCACCAGATCCGGATCGTCGTCGACGATCAGTATGTACTTTCCAGACATGAGACCTCCCCTTTCAAGATGATCGTCCTGCCATTATGAACTCAAAATGGATAAATTACAAGGCTCATGAAACCTCTTGTGGATTTGGCGAATTTTTATGGCGCCCCCAGGTTTTACGCCAACTGGGGTCTGGGATAGAGACCGGCCCGGTCGATGATTCCCGGCACTTTCTCCTCCCACTCGATGGCCATGATGTGGAAACCCCGAACGCCTTCCACCTCCTTCAGTTCCTGGATCTGTTCTACCGCCAGGGTGATGCCTTCTTCGGCCTGCTTTTCCTTGGGGACGCCGCCGATGCGCCGCACCACCGAGTCCGGCACCTCCAGACCCGGCACCCGTTTTTGCATGTATTTGGCCATGCCGACGTTCTTCAAGGGAGTGATCCCCGCCAGGATGGCTACTTTTTCATGCAAACCCCGGTCCACCATCAGTTTCATGAACTCTTTGAACTTGTCCAGGTTGTAGATGCACTGGGTCTGGATGAACTGCACCCCGGCCGCCACTTTCTTGGCCAGGCGCGACACCCGCATGGCCACGTTGGGCCCGGCGAAGGGGTTGGCCGCGGCCCCGATGAACATCTGGGGGCGCACCGCAAATTCGAAGCCGCCCAACAGCCGCCCCTCATCCCGCATCATCTTTACGGTCTGGATGAGCTGGATGGAATCCAGATCAAAGACGTTGGCGCACGTGGGGTGATCCCCGAAGTGCTGGTGGTCGCCGGTGAGGCAGAGCATGTTGTTGATGCCGAAAGAGGCGGCCCCCAGGATATCGCTCTGGAGGGCGATGCGGTTTCTGTCCCTCGTTACCATCTGGAGAACCGGCTCCAGCCCCATGAGCTTGAGGCGGATGCAGCAGGCCAGGCTACAGACCCGGCAGACCGACGTCTGGTTGTCCGTGACGTTGATGGCATCCACGTAATCCTTGATCAGGTTGCCCTTGTGCTCGATGACGGCGCCATCGGCGCTCCGGGGCGGACCGACCTCGGAAGTGACCGCAAGGTTGCCCGAGGCGATCATCTTCTGCAGTTTGCTGGGAGTTGTCACACTCATATCCGTAAATCCTCTCTGACGATCTTGCGCGGTCCGCCGTCCCGGGAAGTGGTCCAATCTTTGGGATCCACGGGTTTTTCAAAGCGGTCCAGCTGTCCCAGGGTCTTCAGCCGTTCGTAGATCAGCTCCCAACCGCAGGGGATATCTTTGTTGATTTCGCACCTGCCCGCATCGGAGCCGCCGCAGGGGCCGTTGAGCATGCGCTTGGAACAGCGGGCGATGGGGCAGATGCCGCCGGTCTCGGCCAGGATGCAGCGGCCGCAGGCCTGGCAGCGCTCGGAGTAGAGCCCCCGCTCCTCGTTGACCCCCAAAAAGCAGGTGTCCACCCCGGGGTAGATGATCTTGTTATTGTACATCTCCGCCATGTACTGGACCCCGCAGCCGCACGCCAGAGAGACCACGGCGTCGTAGGCGTCCATCTTATCGGAGAGTTGCGCCAGGTACTCCTTTTCGCACTGCCGGGTCAGGCTAATTTCGTCAATCTGGGCCTGCCGGCCTGCCTGGGTGAAGTAGAGCCTCAGGGCTGAGGCCAGCACCTTGGCTTCTTTCAAGCCGCCGGCCTCGCACACGGTGACGCAACCGTCGCAACCGGCAATCAGCACTTTGGTGAAGTCTTTGACCAGGTCGAGGACTTCTTCCAACGGTTTGGGCACTGCCTTGATCATGTGGTTACCTCCGCAATGGGTCTGGTGGCCTTGCCTGTCGCAACTCGGATGGGACTGGGACCCAGTTCCATCACTTTTTCGGTGATCTCCCGGATGATCTCGGCGAACCGCCCTCCCATCCCGGAAGACAGATTGTACATCGCCAACCGTTCGCCGCCGACGCCGACTTTGTCGAGGATCTCCTTCACCCGGTTGACCCGTTTTTTGGCGTAAAGATTGCCGACGCTATAGTGGCACTCCCCCTCCATGCACCCCACCACGATGACCCCGTCGGCCCCGTACTCAAAGGCCATCAGCAGGTGCATGACATCCACCTTACCGGTGCAGGGGACCTCGATAATCCGCACACTGGGCGGGTACTGCAATCGCATCGAACCTGCCAGGTCCGCAGCGGAATAAGCTCAGTAGTGGCAGCAAAACCCGACAATCTTCGGCTCAAACGATTTCATCATCGGACTCCTCAATATAAAGTTTTGATCTTGGCGCTGATCTGGTCGTCTTCATAATGGGCCACCTGGATGACCTTGGCCGGACATTCCGAGGCGCAGGTGCCGCAGCCCTGGCACAGGGCCTCGTTGATCTCCGAGACGTTGTCCCGGTTGATCTGCGGCACGCCGTAGGGGCAGGTCCGGACGCACACCAGGCAGGCGGCGCAGCGGTCCGGGTCCACGTGGGCGGTGACCCCGCTGATGGTCTGGTTGACGTCCGCCAGGAACGCCCCGGCCCGGGCAGCCGCGGCCATGGCCTGGGCGATGCTCTCATTGATGAGCTTGGGGGAATGCGCCATGCCGCAGAGGAAGATGCCTTCCGAGGCAAAATCCACCGGCCGCAGCTTGGCGTGGGCCTCGATGAAAAACCCGCCGGCGTTCCGGGGGATTTTCAGGAGCGACGCCAATTCCTCGGTATCATTGGCCCGGGCCCCGGCGCTCAATACCACTGCGTCCACGGCCATGTTGATGGGGCGGCCCAGCACGTGATCCACAAAGGTGACGCTCAACTGGCCGTTGTCACTGGTGACCTGGGGCAAACGGTCCGGCTCGAACCGGGAGAAGAGCACTCCTTTGTCCCGGGCCTCCCGGTAGTAATCCTCCAGGAAGCCGTAGGTGCGTATATCCCGGTAGAGGATCACCACGTCCATGTCGGGGTTGAGGTCCTTGAGCTGCAGGGCGTACTTCACCGCCCCCTGGCAGCAGATGCGGCTGCAGTTGGGGTTCTCCTCATTCCGGGAGCCCACGCACTGCACCATGACCACCCGGTCCCACTTGGCGGCCGTAGCCGGCGTTTTATGGAGAAAATCGCCCAGTTCCAGCTGGGTCATCACCCGCTCGTGTTCCCCGTAGAGAAATTCCTTGGGATGGTATTCGTGAGCGCCGGTGGCCACCACGGCGATCCCGTGGTCGATTTTCCGCTCGTACATGCCGGGCCCCACCAACACTTCCGTGGTGAAGTTGCCTTTGTAGCCGCTAAACCTTACCACCAGGGCGCCCGTAAGCACCTGGATCTTGTCGTGGGCCTTCACCCGCTCGATGAGCCCGTCCAGGTAGGCCTGGACGTCCAGGCCCTCGATGGTCTTGTGGACCCGGCGGCCGGTGCCGCCCAGCTGCGGTTCTTTTTCCAGGAGGATGGTCTCAAAACCCTGGTCCCCCAGGTTGAGGGCGGCGTTGAGACCGGCGATGCCGCCGCCGATGACCAGGGCCCGCTGGTTGATGCTCAGGGGCTTTTCCAGCAACGGCTTGAGCAGGGAGGCCCGGGCCACCGCCATCCGGACCAGGTCTTTGGCCTTGTCAGTCGCCTTGTCGTGCTCCTTCATGTGCACCCAGGAGTCCTGGTTGCGGATGTTGGCCATCTCGAACAGATACTTGTTCAAACCGGCGTCGATCAACGTCTCCCGGAACAGGGGCTCGTGGGTGATGGGGGTGCAAGCCGCCACCACTACCCGGTTGAGGTTTTGTTCCTCAATGACCCGGGTCATCTGGACCTGGGTGTCCTGGGAGCAGGTGAACAGGTTGTCTTCCACGTGCACCACGTTGGGCAGGGTAGCGGCGTATTTCCGGAGTTCCGGGATGTTGACGATGCCGCCGATGTTGATGCCGCAGTTGCAGACGAACACCCCGATGCGGGGTTCGTCTTCCGGTTTGATGTCCTTGGGTGTGGGCGCCTGCCGGGTCTTGGTCTCGGTCCAGCGGACGTCCCCCAGGGAGGCGCTCACCGCCCCGGCCGCGGCGGACGCCTGCATGACCGATTCGGGAATGTCTTTGGGACCCTGCATGGCCCCGCAGACATAGATGCCCGAACGATCGGCCGACACGGGCGCAAAGGGTGAGGTGGCCACAAAATCGTGGGCGTTGGTGCCCACCCCCAGGGTCTGGGCCAGTTCCCGGGCGGGTTGGCTCACCTCCATGGCCACGGACAGGACGATCATATTAAAGGCGTCGGTCTTGTCTGCCCCGCTTTCATCCGCGTACCGGATTTGCAGATCACCATCCGGCAGGGGATCGATGCTGTGGATGCGGGAACGGATGAACCGCACCCCGTGTTCATCTTTGGCGCGGTTATAGTAGAGTTCGAAGTCCTTGCCGAAGGTCCGCATGTCCATGAAAAAGATGGCGGTGTCCAGGGGATAAGGCGCGTGCTCCTTGGCGATCATCGCCTCCTTAATGGCGTACATGCAGCAGACCGAGGAGCAGTAGGTGTGGTATTTAACATCCCGGGAGCCCACGCACTGGAGCCAGGCGATCTTCTTGGGCTCCTGGTGGTCCGAGGGCCTGACCAGGTGCCCGCCGAAGGGCCCCGAGGCCGAGAGAATCCGCTCGAACTCCAGGGAGGTCACCACATTGGGCAAAGTGGCATAATGGTAGGTTTCGCACTTGACGGGACTGAAGGTTTGAAATCCTGGGGACAGGATCACGGCCCCGACCTTCACCTCTTTGGTTTCGGCCTTCATGCTGTGGTCGATGGCCCCGGCCTGGCAGGCGGCGACGCACTGCATGCACTCGGAGCAGACCCCGCAGTTGAGGCATCGGGCGGCCTCCCGCTGGGCCTGTTCCTCGGTGTAACCCTGGGAAATTTCATCAAAGCAGGTGCAGGTGTGCTCCGGCGGCAGGGCGGCCATCACTTCCCGGGGCGCCCCTTCCTCGTCTTTGGGAATCTCGGCCCAGCGTTTGTGGGCCTCCTCGCCTTCGGAGCGGCCCTCAACCATGTCCACCCCCCGGAGATACCGGTCGATGGACGCCGCGGCTTCGATGCCGCCGCCCACCGCCTCGATGGCAATCCAGGGGCCGGTGTGCACATCACCCGCGGCAAAGACCCCGGCCCGCGAGGTCTCGTACGTTACCTCATTAACTTCAATAGTTCCCCGGCGCGACAGCTTGACGCCGCAGGCCGCTAAAGGTCCCTGGGCCGCTTCCTGGCCGATGGCCGGCACAATCATGTCCACCGGCAATTCGAACTCGGCGCCTTCGATGGGCACCGGCCTGCGCCGGCCGGAGGCGTCGGGTTCGCCTAACTCCATCTTCTGGCAGATGAGGCCATTGACCCTTACGACAGAGCCGTCTTTGCCGGTCACCGCTTTCAGGGGCGCGGCCAGAAAGACGATCTCCACCCCTTCGCAGGTGGCCTGTTCGACTTCATGGGCAAAGGCGGGCATTTCTTCCCGGGACCGGCGGTAGACGATGGTCACCTCGGAGCCCAGCCGCCGGGCGGTGCAAGCCACATCGATGGCCACGTTGCCGCCGCCGATGACCGCCAGCCGTTTGCCCACCGTCAGGGGTTCTTTCAGGTTCGCCCGGCGCAGAAATTCCACGCCCTGGATAACGCCCTCGGCCTCCTCCCCGGGAATCCCCAGGGGCTTGCCCACATGGCAGCCGATCCCCAAAAACACGGATTTATAGCCCTGGTCGAAGAGCCCGTCCAGGGTGAAATCCCGGCCCAGGGCGGTGTTGGTCTTCAATTCCACCCCCAGGCGCAGGATGTGGTCGATTTCCCGGTCCAGGATGTCCTTGGGCAGCCGGTAGTCGGGGATGCCCACCCGCAGCATGCCGCCGGCCTTAGGCAGGGCCTCGAAGATGGTGGGGCGGTAGCCTTTCAGCGCCAGGTGATAGGCGCAGGCCAACCCCGCCGGCCCGGAGCCGATGATGGCGACCCGGTCGCTTCTAGCCTCCACCAGGGGCGGGGAGATGGCGCCCAGGTCCACCTGGTCCGCGGCAAACCGCTTCAGATTGCAGATGGCCACGGGCTCATCCAGTTCGCCGCGCCGGCACTTGGCCTCGCAGGGATGCGGGCAAATCCGGCCCAGGACCCCGGGCAGCGGCAGCCGCTCCATGATGAGCTTCACGGCTGCCTCGTATTTGCCCAGCTTGATGAGCTGAACATAGCCCTGGACATTGATCTCCGCCGGACAGGTCAGGGTGCAGGGGGCCCGGTCCAGCTTCTTGATGCCGAAGGCCGCGGGGATCGCCTGGGGATAGAGGCGATAGACCGCCTTCCAGTCGGCCAGGCCGGCGTTAAAGGCGTCCGATATGGTCACCGGACAGACGTTAGCGCATTCGCCGCACCCGGTGCACTTGGCCGGATCAACGTACCGGGGCTGTTTCTTGAGGGTGACCTTGAGGTTGCCCGGCTCCCCGTCAATGGCCGCCACATCGGTGAGGGTGTGAATCTCGATGTTCAAATGCCGGCCGCACTCCACCAGTTTGGGGGAGATAATGCACATGGAGCAATCGTTGGTGGGGAAGGTCTTGTCCAACTGGGCCATAACCCCGCCGATGGCCGGCTTGGTTTCTACCAGATGGACGTAGAAGCCCGAGTTGGCCAGGTCAAGGGACGCCTGCATGCCGGCCACGCCGCCGCCCACCACCATCACGGAGCCCACGTTGCCCTTACCCCGGGCTGATTCCTTAGCCATTGTGTCTTTCTCTTCGGGCATAATCCTATCCCTTATCACCCTGATAAAATTCTCTAAAGTCAGCTATAAACCGGCCGCCGCCAGGATCGACGGGAGTTTGTCCTCCCACCCGATGGTGGAGACCAGCACTCCCGGGAATCCCTGTTTCTTTACGGCAGCCACGAATTCCGAGGCGATCTGCACACACTCCCGGACCCGGTCTGAGCTTTTCTGAATCCGGGTGACCAAAACTTCCGGGATTTTCATCTCCATGTGGGCGTTGATGTAGCGGGCCATGCCCACACTCTTCAAGAGCATCACCGTGGGAATGATGGCCGCCTGGCGCTCGCCCAACTGACGCCGGAATTTCTCCAGGGCTTCCACGTCGAAAACCGGCTGAGTGGTGAAAAATCGGGCCCCGGCGGCAATTTTTTGGTCCAGGTTCGCCAGTTCCTGCTTCAGGGCGAAGGCATCATTGGTCACCTTGACGGTGGCGCCCACCAGGAATTGCGGCGCCCCTTTGAGATCCACCCCGGCCAGGTCCCGTCCGGTCTGCAAGGTCTGGATGGCGGCGAGCAGTTCCAGGAGATTGAGGTCGTTAACCGCCTTGGCCTGATGATGGTCGCCGTGGGTGATCTCGTCGCCGGCCACCGCCATGACATTGGAGACTCCCAGGGCCTGCGCCGCCAACAGGTCGCCTTGCAGCGCCAGGCGGTTGCGGTCCCGGCAGCACACCTGCATCACCGTTTCCAGTCCCCTGCTTTGCAAGAGGAGCGCCCCGCCCAGAGAACTCAACCGCATCACGGCGTTGTTCATCTCCGGGACCACAAAGGCGTCCACCATCCGCTTGACGCCGGTGGCGGCTCCCACCATGTCGGAAACATCCGTGCCTTTGGGCGGCTCCATCTCCGCTAAAATGACGAATTCGCCGGAAGTCAATTTCTCTTGTAATGGCATCGCGGTCCCTCTCTCAGATTATTGGGATGATCGCACCATGGCGTTGGAGATGGCTAAGATGAGGTCATCCATGCCGAAGGAATTGACATGATAGTAAAAAATCCCCTGCTGCCGGATGCGGCTTTCCTGTTCCGGATTGTTTTCATCGGCAGTAATGATGATGGGCAGTTTGCGGTCTAATCCTTTGATGATGGAGATGGCCTCGTAACCCATATCTTCCGGCAGGCGGACATCCATGACCAGCACATTGATCTTTTCACTCTGCAGGGTCATGAGCAGGCCTTTGAGGTTGTCCACGGTTTTGAGCCGGTGTCCCTGTTCGGTGATCCAGAAATCCAGGTTCTGCGACAAGGCCCCGCCGCGTTCCGCGATCAACAGTGTGCCACCCTTTTCCGTCATCATCGGCGCCCCGGATTTGCCGAACCGAGTTACTGCCACGGTGATTGGTTCTCATTTCAGCAATGCAAGGCCTATGCCCTGAAGCCGGGCGGAGGAAACCCCGCGCCCAGGCTCATCCTTGGGAAAATAAGTTCAAGCTGTCAGTGGAGGCCACGGGGGGTTTTGGGGCAGAGGTAAGACGGCTATTGGGGTATCTATTTGATATTTTAACTATTTATAAGCTGTGAGTAAAATTGCCACAGGTGTTACCATATTACCACCCGGGTCAGGGGCCTGCGCCTAAATTGGGTTTCCGGGAAAGGGGCCCCAGCCCCAACCGCAGCCGCAAAACGGGATGGCTTCTAAACAAATGGGGCCTTTATACCAGGTTGCTCTCAGAAGGTATTTTCAGGTTCGGAGAATGGTTTTCCAAGGCATTAAAACCCGTAGGGCGCGTCTCACGCGCCATTCCTGGTGCGTAAGACGCACGAAGGGAAATTAGCTTTTTTAGCGCAGATTGGTATTAGTGTTCCCCAACGCTGCCGGCGTCGGGGATACCGCTTATGAAAATAAATCTTTTTCCCTGTCTCCTGGAACGGCGCCAATGGCGTCATGGCCTTGAAATAACTCGCCATTGCCAATCCCCCCGGCATAACTTACGAAGTCGCCGTTTTTGCATCAGCCTGCCAGATTTTTTGACAACCCGCTAGATTATTTGCCACCGGCCGCGGCTGACTCGTACCATGTTCTGACGCCGGGCTCTGGTCAAAACAGGAAGAGGGAAAGGCCGGCTGCCGCGGCGACGATCCAGAGGAGGTTCACCCTGAAGACGATCAGGGCTAAGCTCGCCGCGGCCATTAAAGCCAGGGATTTAAGATCGGTGAGGGTAACCGCTCCCATCTGTAGGGTCACCAGAATTAGCATCCCCACCAGGGCGGCCAGGATGCCCTGGATCACCGGGCGCATCAACTTTGCCTCTTTAATCCGCTGGTAGAACGGGGTCAGGAAGATGATGATCAAGATGGGGGGCAAAAAGATCGAAACGGTGGCGACGATTGCCCCCAGGAGTCCCTTCACCCAGTAGCCCACGAAAGTGGCGGTGATGATAATCGGTCCAGGGGTGACAAACCCCAGGAGGATGCCGTCCAGGAACTGCTGGAGGGTGAGCCATCCCAGGTGGTCCACCAGGTCCCACTGCAAGATGGGGATCATGGCATAGCCGCCGCCGAAGGCGACCATCGCGATCTTGAAAAATGTGGAGGCCATCAGACCCAGCTTGGGGTCCAGGCGCCATAATCCCCCTACCAGAACTGCCAGCGCCAGTAAAGTGAGAGCTAAATGGGTGAGGATCGTGCCTACGGGCAGCTTTTGGCCATGCATCGGCTCTAGGGGGGGAACCTGATCCGCCAGAAGCCTCAGGCTGAGGATCAACCTCAAGAGGCCTGCCGCCACAAAGACTAAGATATAATTCGCCTGGAACCACAGGGCCAACAGGGCCAGCAGGGCGATGCCCACGTCAAACCAGTGCTTTCTGACATTCCGGCCCAGGTGCCACACGGCCTGAAGCAGCAGGGCAATGACCACCACGCCCAGACCCCGGGAGACCGATTTGACCCAGGCAATATTCCCATAAGTAAAATAAAGCGCCGACAGGCCCAGCATCAAGACAAAGGCGGGGAGAATGAAACCCGCGGCTGCCGCCAAAGCCCCGGGGGTTCTCCCGAGACGGTAGCCCACATAGGTGGCCAACTGCACTACCGTAGCCCCGGGCACCATCTGGCACAGGGCCAACCCGTCCAGAAACTCTTTCTGGTTAAGCCAGCCCTTTTCCTTCACGACCCGCTGCCGGATCGGCTCCACCATGGCTAAGCCGCCATAGGCCGTAACCCCCAAATGCAGGAAGGCTTTGATTATTTCCCAAACCGGGGGAGATGCGCCGATTTCTCTCATCTTTTCCGTTTCAATCCTGTTGCCGAACCACGCCGGCCCCAAGGCTCTCCGAGAAGCCTGATAGATTCCCAGTATCTTATCTCCATGGACAGTAATAATCTGTTTCCACTAAACTTGCACCAGGTTTCACCATATTTTTGGAGGTATGCTATTCAATTCCCGTGTCATAAGGATGGCTCGATTTTTATCATACAATTTATGAATCCCAACCCTAGACGGCCAGCCTGGCCCCGGCCTCTTTCAGGGTGTTGACGGCTTTTAGGGCCCGGATGAGCCTGCCGGAATAGACGTCCACGTTGCCCGGACCGTTGTAGCGCCGGGTAAATCCCCGCCAGTCGGCGTTCAGGATATATCGGTTTAAACTGTTTTGTTCCACAAAATTAAAAAACCCGGCCACCTGTTCCTCGCAGGAATCCTGAAAAGCCAGCACCATGGCCTGGACGTCGGGGTGCCGGGTAACCTGCCAGTTGAACCCCATCAACTGGGGCAGCCCGTAACTGGTGGACAACAGGGCCGCGTCCGCATCCAGGTCGAACGCCTGGGACAGGTTCCGCCATTCGGCCGGCTGCCCGCCCCGGCTAAAGGCTACCTCTTGTCCCGCCTTTCTTCGGAAGATATGGGGTTCGAAACGGATAATCACCAGCCCGGTCCGAGGGTCGTACGCCAGGTTCGATTCCACGCAAAATACGGCCAGCGCCGTTTCCACCGGCAACCGGTTAGCCCGGGCCTGCCGGTAAATCGCCGCCCCGTAACGGTTCCACAGGCTAGCGACGCTTCTCTCTTCCGGGGTCCGCCCCACCAGCGGCGGACCGGGGGGTTCGCTCACCGGCACGGCCGCCGGGCGGAACTCCATCTCGCCCAACCTCAGCAGAACTTCGTCCCGCGCCGGGGCCACGCCGTAGGATTCCCGGAGCCGCCGGAGGGTGACCGGTCCCAGCTTCGCATCCCGCGGCGCCAGTCCGGCCCGTTCCTGAAAATCCCCCACCGCCTCCGAAAAGGCCATCCAGTCGATTTTGTCCAATTCCTCGGGCTCAAGGGTTAAATCGCCATCCAGATCGCCCTGAAGGAGGATCTGGTAGACGGGGCACCCCTCGGGCAGGTCATGAAGGTTCCAGATCTTGCCCCAAGCCTGCCGGTTGTAGGTGGCGGCTGATACCATCAGCATTCCTCCTGCGCCTGAAAATTTCCATCGGATAAACCTCCCCGGTTGTCACCGCAACCGGTTCGTGGTTTACTTTATGCAAAATTGCGGGCCGGAAGACCAGTTCAGGCGGGATGGATGTCCCTGATTCCGGGACCAGATGTGAAGTATCAACCTCTCGCCGGTCAGGCGGGCGGCGGCGGGGCTTTTGGATCATAGGCCCCTGCCCCCCGCCCTGAGTAATCCTCCAGCGAATCTTAAAAAAAAAGGGCAGGCCCCAAGGCCCACCCTGATTTTTTTTGCGGTGGTAACGGCTGCAAGCCTATTTGGTCTTGCCGGGGGCCGGAGCGCTCACGGGCTGGACGGCCCGGCCCGGCGTGAGGTTTTTCTCGGGTTTGCCCTCCGCCGGCAGATTCTGCCGGAAAGCGCCGGAGGACTTGTCTAACTGGGCCACCGCCAGGTTGTAGTCATAGAGGGCCATGAGGTAATCGCCCCGGAAGGAGCCGAACCGCTCAAAGGCCTGGAAGATGTCGTCCATTTTCCCCAGCCCCATGTCGAAGTTGCTGAACGCGGTGACCATCCAGCGGCGGGCATTGACATAAGCCTTCTCCATGCCCAGGGAAGCCTTGTAATTTTCCTGGACCTTGCCGTAATCCTTGGCGACCTCCACCGGGATGCCCATGAGCGCATGCTTTTCGGTGTACCGCAATTGGTCAAGTTCCGCCCGGGCCTGGCCGATTTTCGCTTTCAGGATGCCGAAATCAAAGTGCCACTTGGCCCCCACCATGGGCAAGGCACCGAAGTCATTAAAGAAATCATTGTTATACGGGTCTGGGTTGTAATCCCGGCCCGGGGCGCCGGCCACCTGGCCCACCACCGCCAGGAAGAACGACGGATAGCGGTCGGCCTTGGCCGCGTCCACCAGCAATTGCCTGGCCACCAGGCCGCTCTTGAGCTGGGTGAATTCGGGCCGCTGCTCCAGGGCCAGCCGGATGAAACGTTCCAGGCCGCCGGCCGGAGGTGCGGGCGTCGGCAGTTCCTGGGGCACCCGGAAATCCTGGCCGGGGCCATAGCCGACCAGGGCTTTCAGGGCCAGGTAGGCCACCTTGGCGCCTTCTTCCGCCTGGGCCGCAAATTTTTCCACCCCGCCTTCATACATGGCCAGGCGATACTGGTCGCTCTCCTTGACGTTGGGCGAGTTGACCCGGAGGAGGCGAGTAACCCGTTCCCGGGCATCCCGCAGGTAGGTGCGGGCATCGGCCACCGCCTCCTTGCCCTGGGTGGCCAGGATCAGGCCGTAGTACGCCTGGGCCACCTGGAGCATGACCTCGCCCTTCTTGAGGTCCACCCCGGCCGTTTTGACCTCGATGTTCTTGGCCGCGGCTGATTCCCGGTAGGCGATTTTGCCGAAAGTATAAAGAGGCTGAACCAGGGCAAAAGTCAGGTTGCCAAAGACGTTCATGCCGTGGAGCTTGTCTTTGGGGTCCGGATAGAAAAGGGTTTTGTCTTCGCCGACCTGGCGCACCTGTCCCCGCCGGGCATTGGGGATCACCCCGCCGGTGGCGACGGCATCGAATTGCGGCCAGCGGTAGCCGTGGGCCTCATTTTTCTGTTCTTGCGCCAGGGTCACTTCGCTCTTGGTGGCT
>PEWM01000232.1 GCA_002779455.1 Deltaproteobacteria bacterium CG07_land_8_20_14_0_80_60_11 | reverse complement strand
GGACCGCCCCGAGCTCAAAGACCGGTCCGCCAGCCGCGGGGGTAAGGGAGGTGTCTAATCCCAGGAGATGAAAACCTTGAAACGCCCGGGAGAACCAGGGCTCCCCGAAGCGCCGGACCCAGGCGGATTTTCCCCCCGGGCCGTGATCCCCTTCCCCCCGCACGGCCCAGCAGGGCGCGGGCAGGCCCGCGAGGATTCCCCGGCCCAAATCCAGGGCGTCGGGCCGGCCTCGGTGGGCGAGGTCGCCGGCGAAGAGCACCAGATCCGGCGGTGGCGACAGGCCGCGGATCTCCGCCACCGCCCGGGCCAGGGCGAGGGCCTCGGGGCGCCGGTCATTGCCGTCCTTGAGATGGGCGTCGGCCAAAAGCGCCAGGCGCAACTCCGGGCCTGCGGCCCAGGCATTGAACGGCCAGGACAGCCGGCCCACGGCCCAGCCCGCCGCCAGGCCCAGCCCCACCTGCTTGACAAATTCCCGCCGGTTCATCGGTGTTATTGTAGCAAAATTTTGCAGAAAAAGGAGCCGGGAAACCCCGGCGCTAGGTCGGCAAAAGAATATTCCTCCACGCTATGCCAAAACCTCGCTCCGCAGAAGAATTGTCATGCGCCGCGCCGCATCTCACCTTTTAATTGAGTCGGGATCCGTGACGCCGTCCAGGATGACCAAAAGAATCGGTGTTGACACTAATTTGCAGTCAAAGGGTAGCACAGGCTTTCCAGCCTGTGCTGGCGCAGGCTAAACCATCGTGGCCGTTTGGGGCCACCCCCAATCACAAAATTCCTTGTAGGGGCGGTTCGCGCACCGCCCCTACGGGTGGACTTTCACGGCAAAAATGAAAAGAAGCCGAGGACTCAGACGCCTCCGCTCTGCGAGGAGACTCTTCTGAAATTCCCCGGCTTCCCGGAACCACGAAACCTTTTTCACTCCTCCCGGAGGGAAAGGCGCCGGACCTTCGTCCGAAACGTTCCGTGGCATCTCTCACTGCATCGGCAACGGAGCGGGCATCTATCGCCGCTTCCGGCAATCAGCGCCCAGCCAGCCCATTTGGAACCTTCGGGTTAGCGGCTGGCTTTCGCTCAGGGCCAACGCAGGTGGCCGTTAAGTCCAGTCCGGAGGGCAACCCGACCCTCGTTTGGGTGCGGCCTGGCGGCCGTCTCCCCGTAACCTCAACGGTGCTCAGACTGAACTTTGTAGCATTTATATCATAATCACCCCTGGCGAAAAAACAAGGGGCCTGGGAGTTTTTTTAAAAAAATATTTTGGGTGCCTGAGAAGTCAAGCCAGGCTTTCCGGTAAAGATTAATTTCCCTTGCTTTATCGGCGATATTCTCGGATTTTTCCTAAAAAGATCAGGGCGGACACCCAGGTCCGCCCCGACAAAACATCAGATTTTAAGGGAACCTGGATTTTATGCCAGTTTTCCTGTTAAATCCAGCCGAGTTAGCCGGTATCTTTTTAAGGCTCCTTATTTATTTTTCCGAAAACCGAAAACCGAAAACCAGCCTTAAAGCACCCCCTTGGTGGACGGCGCCCCGGTGGCCCGTGGTTCCGGCTGGGTGGCCAGGTCCAGGGCCCGCGCCGCCGCCTTGAAGACCGCCTCCAGGATGTGGTGGGTGTTCTCGCCGTAGGGCACGGTGATGTGGAGCGTCATGCCGCCGTGGACGCTCACGGCCCGCCAGAACTCCTTGAGCAACTGCGGGTCTAGGCCCGCGCCGCCGGGCGGCAGATCCACCTTTAGGTGGAGGAAGGGGCGGTTGCTCAGGTCCACCGTTACCTCTGCCAGGGCTTCGTCCATGGGTACCCGGGCCGAGCCGAACCGGCGCATCCCGGGCCGCTGGGCCAGCGCCTCCCTGAAGGCCTGCCCCAGGCAGATGCCGATGTCTTCCACGGTGTGGTGCTGATCCACCTCCAGGTCGCCTTTGGCCCTGACGGTCAGGTCAAAATACCCGTGGGCCGTGAACAGGTGGAGCATGTGGTCGAGAAACGGGATGCCGGTGTCGATGGCGGCGCGGCCGCAGCCGTCCAGCTCCAGTTCCAGACTGACTTCCGTTTCCCGGGTCTGGCGGTGGATTTTACTCAAGGGCATGGCTGGTGGTCTCCTTGGAATTTGCACCACGTTACTTCTGGCGCGGTTGCCAACAAGAGGCGGCGTCATCATAAATCATCACCCGGCCATTTTGTTCACAGGTCCACTGATTGCCCACTCTTTTGACGTTGGCCGCTCCCACGGGCGCCAGGGGTGACAACTCGTCCGACGTTCCCGCGGTGCGCTGTTTAGTGGTTTCGACATCCGGGTTCTTGTAGCCCGAAGACGTGGCGCAGCCACTTCCCAAGAAGAGCAACAGCAACGCGGCCACCGCCAGTCCGGCAAGACGATTCTTAACGTGCATCCTTTACACCTCCTGCCCTGAAGAAGTCGTTGAAATTCCCCGAAATAGCCTTCAGATTCCGGGGTTATCATAAATCTTTTCGCCAACCTTGACAATTGATTATGATAATATACCAGGCAAGATTCTTTCGAGCTCCGTTTCTGGCTGGTCAGGCGGCCTACCACCATTTCCCTGATAAACCCTAAGCCCCACCAACCAGAATAGAGCCCCAATCCAGCGATGAGGGAGTGCGCCACCAGGGGCGGCAGTCAACGCTTAGGCCGGCCTGATCGAGCTCTTCACCACCTCCAGGGAGCGGCCTCGCCTCATCCTGAGGGTCTTTGGGGAACTTTATTTGCCTTCGGCGGGCGGCCAGTAAAGCAGCATCTCATTGAGCAGGTGGATGGCAAAAGTCCGGGCCGCCTGCCGCAGTAACAGTTCATCTTCCTTGGGGGCCGGCGGGCCGGGATTGACCGGTGAGCCCAGGCTGATCCGGTCCTGGCAGGCGAACCGGGTGTCGCCCCCCCGGGTGATGGCCGCGGACACCACCAGGTCGGCGTCGATCTTGCCCCTGAGGAACCGCCAGGCCGCGCCCCGGACCGCCACAAATTGCACCACGCCGTTGATGACAGTGTCTCCCTGGGGAGAGAACTTGAGGCCGTTGGCCCGCCAGGCCAGGGTCAACTCCTCCAGGAAGAGGGCCTGGAAGGTGTCGGCGGCCACGCCCTGGGCCGTCGAAACCTCGAAGGGCGTCAGGACATACGTCACCCGGGCCGGGGTGAAGTCCGGGGCTCGATAATAAGCCGTAAGATAGCGGCCGGGCGAGAGCGCCACCCCCGGCGGGGTGGCCGGCGCCAGCCGGGGCGCGCAGCCCCAATGGCCAACCAGACACAGGGCCAGAACCAGGCCCAAGGAGGTGAACTTTCTCATCCGCATGGCCATTTGATTACCATAAACTATCGTCCTCTGCCAAACCATTTAACCGTGCTCCGCTAGAAAAGGAGGACCATCCGGGTCGAATCGGCGGCCATCCCGGCATTTGAAAAAGCGCCTCGGGGGTTTGACAACCGGATGCAGATGTCCTACAGTTTTTTCTCTATGCCGAGCCCCGGGCGAGAGATGACCGAGCCGTGATTTTCGAACCCTTGAGCCTATCATACGAGAACTTGCAGGCCATCCGAACACATGGTAACCTTTCGTAAAATCGCCCAGTGGGCCGCCAGCCTGCTGGCCCTCTTGTTGGCCGGCAGCCTCGGCTTCGTCTGGCTGGAAGGCTGGAATTTCTTCGACGCCCTGTACATGACGGTGACCACCCTCACCACCGTGGGCTACGGAGAAATCCATCCGCTGGACCGGATCGGGCGTATCTACAACATGGTGTTGATCCTCACCGGCATGGGGGTCATGCTCTACATTGTGGGCTCTCTGGCCCGGGTGGTCATCGAAGGGGAGCTCCAGGCGGTCCTGGGAAGGCGCAAATTGATCAAGCACATCAAGAGACTAAAAGACCATTACATCCTCTGCGGCTTCGGGCGTATCGGGGAAATTATCGCCCGGCATCTCAAAGACCGGGGCCTGTCCCTGGTGGTGGTGGAACACAAGCAGCCCCTGGCCTCCCGCCTGGAAGAGTCGGGCTATTATTTCATCGTCGGCGACGCCACCCGGGAAGAGATCCTTTTGGAGGCCGGCATCGAGCGGGCTAAGGGGCTGATATCGGTGGTTTCCACGGACGCCGACAACGTCTACGTCGTGCTGACGGCCCGCAGCCTCAACCCCAACCTCTTTATCGTGGCCCGGGGGGATGACCTCGGCTCGGAAAAGAAGCTGCTCCGGGCCGGGGCCGACAAGGTGGAGTCTCCCTATCGGATGGGCGGGCAAAAAATGGCCCAGACCATCATGCGCCCCACGGTGGTAACCTTCATGGAACTCGCCATGAAGGATGGGGTGGACTGGACCATGGAGGAGATCGCCGTAGGCCCCGCCTCTCCCCTCCAGGGGGTGCCGCTGGCGGACTCGGGGATCCGCCAGAACCTGAACCTCATCCTGGTGGCCATTAAGCGGGCCGACGGCGAGATGCTCTTCAACCCCAGCCACGAGACCCCGATTCTGGCGGGAGACACCCTCATCGCCCTGGGCCTGCGGAAAAACCTGGACGCCCTGGAGAAGATGGTGTTGTGAGGCGGAATAGCTATCAGCGGTCAACTTTCAGCCTTCAGCCAAAGAACAGGTTGAGGCGCAGGACGTAGGGCGGGCACTGCCCGCCGATACCTCAGATTAATTGGCGCGTAGAACGTACCCGGCGCAAAATTTTTCTCACAGTCATTCATGGGCCTTTGGGCCATCCGTAAAGTATGAAAAGGTGTATTGGCTGGTGGCGCAGCCTTTCCAGGCTGTGCAAGAATAACCTGCTACTTTGGCACAGGCTGGAAGGCCTGTGCCACCGATTTAAAGAACTTTTCAGAACAGCTTGGGAACGGGTATGAAACAGGAGGGCATCATGTCGCACGCAAAGATCGGCCGGGGGGTCAAGGTAACCTTTTTGGGCCACTCGGCCTTTAAGTTGACCGGCGCAGGGGTCTCGGTGCTCATCGACCCCTGGCTCACGAACCCCTCGCTCAACACCCCGGTGGACCAGGTGGGGCCGGTGGACCTCATCCTGGTGACCCACGGCCACGGCGACCACGTGGGCGAAACCGTGGCCGTGGCCCAGGCGAGCGGCGCCCCGGTGGTGGCCATCCACGAGCTCAGCGTCATCCTGGCCCGGCAGGGCGCGCCTGAAGTGATCGGCATGAACAAGGGCGGCATCCTGGCCATCGCCGGATGCAAGGTCACCATGACCCAGGCGGTGCATTCCTCGTCGGTGGATGAGGGCGGCGTGCTCATCGCCGCCGGCGACCCGGCAGGCTTCGTGGTGGAGTTTCCCAACGGCTTCGTGGCCTACCACGCCGGGGACACCGCGGCCTTTAAAGACATGGAACTCATCCGGGAGCTCTATCATCCGGAACTGGCCATGCTCCCCATCGGCAGCCATTACGTCATGAGCCCGG
The DNA here is from genome assembly GCA_002779455.1 of Deltaproteobacteria bacterium CG07_land_8_20_14_0_80_60_11. Lineage (GTDB taxonomy): Bacteria > Desulfobacterota > Desulfobaccia > Desulfobaccales > 0-14-0-80-60-11 > 0-14-0-80-60-11. Next base: position 2,043 of record PEWM01000232.1, on the reverse strand, counting down.
CCGAGGCGGCCCTGGCCTGCCGGATGCTCAAACCCCGCTGGGTCATCCCCATGCACTACGGTACCTTCCCAGTACTCACCGGCACGCCTGAGGAATTGATCCAACGCCTGAAAGGGGAGCCGGAGATCACGGTGATTCCGTTGAAGCCCGGAGAAAGCGTTGAGTAAATAAACGGGGGGCTAAGGTATGGAAGAAAATATCCTTTACTATGGGGATAATATTGATGTTCTTAACCTTCATTTTAAGGACGAATCAGTCGATCTGGTTTACCTTGACCCCCCATTTAAAAGCAATCAAAAGTATAATGTTTTATTTGCCGAGCAGGATGGTTCGAGATCAAAGGCCCAAATTAAAGCCTTTGAAGATACCTGGAGGTGGGATGAAGCGGCAGTAGCTACTTACAAAAATATTGTAGAATCAGGCGGCAATATCTCAAAACTTATGCAGGCGCTTCATGGTTATATCGGCGGCTGTGATATGTTGGCTTATTTATCTATGATGGCTCCACGCCTAATTGAACTTCGCAGAGTTTTAAAAGCAACGGGAAGCATCTTCTTACACTGTGATCCAACAGCTAGCCATTACCTCAAGTTGCTTTTGGATGGTATTTTTGGCCCAGTAAACTTCAAGAATGAAATTATTTGGCATTACCGTAAATGGCCCTCAGGTAAATATGCATTTCAAAGAAATCATGACGTTATTCTTTTCTACTCTAAATCTGATAGCAAAAACCGAATATTTAATCAGCTATTTATGGATCGCGCCCCCTCAACCTTGAAACGATTCGGCACAGCAAAAATTGTATCAGGTTATGATGAAGTGGGTCGGCGAGTTCCTTCCCGTACTGAAGAAGAAGATTCTTTAGGAGTTCGCCAGGATGATGTCTGGGATATTGGCAGAGTACCACCTATGAAACAACTCTTTCCAACTCAAAAACCGGAACTATTAATAGAGAAAATTTTATTAGCAAGCAGTAAAGAAGGAGATACGGTACTTGATCCTTTCTGTGGCTGTGGAACTACCATAGTTACCGCTCAAAGGCTGAATCGAAGGTGGATAGGCATTGATATTACTCACCTGTCCATTAGTCTAATTAGGAACAGAATTAGGGATGTGTTTGGAGAAATTGTGCCTTACAAGGTTATTGGGGAACCCGTTTCAATGCCGGATGCTGAGAAATTGGCCAAAGAAGATCCTTACCAATTTCAATGTTGGGCATTAGGACTGGTAGGCGCACGCCCTGCAGAACAGAAAAAAGGGGCAGATCGTGGCATCGACGGACGTCTTTACTTTCATGATGAATCTAAGGGGGTAAAGACAAAACAGGTGATCTTTTCGGTAAAATCAGGACATACATCAGTAGCTCACATGCGAGATTTAAAAGGGGTTTTAGAACGGGAGCAGGCCGAATTAGGGGTGCTCATCACCTTAAGGGAGCCAACCCAGCCCATGCGGGTCGAAGCTGCTGAAGCGGGATGGTACGACTCGCCTTGGGGGACGCGACATCCGCGTATGCAAGTTCTTACCATTCGAGAACTTCTAGACCATAAACAGATAAACTTACCGCCCTCTCGGGTGAATGTTACTTTTAAGAAGGCTGATAAAGTAAAAGAAAACAACAACAATAACTTAATATTACCATTGGAACCATCAGAGAATTAATCAAAGTTAATGAGGTTGCTTGATGCGCCGCAAGAAGGCCTGGCAGGTATACCCGGAGCAGCCGGAGTTGGTGGCCGCGGTCATGGCCCGGCATAACCTGCCCCGGCTGGTGGCCCGGATTCTGTTGAACCGGGGGCTCGCCGCCGAGGGCGATATCCTGGCCTTTCTGGACCCCTCGTTGGAGCGCCTCAATCCCCCCTTCGAGCTGCCGGACCTGGAAGTCGCCGCCGCCCGCCTGGGCCGGGCGGTGCGCCAGGGGGAGCCGGTGGCCGTCTATGGCGACTACGACGCCGACGGCATCACCGCCACCGCGGTGCTGCACCAGTTCCTGCGCGAACTGGGTCTTAATTGCTTCCCCTACCTCCCCGACCGGCTGACCCA
>PEWM01000268.1 GCA_002779455.1 Deltaproteobacteria bacterium CG07_land_8_20_14_0_80_60_11 | reverse complement strand
AGGCCGCCGCCTAAGCTGCGCATGAAGCTCCCTGAGGACGAGGCCGGTTGGGGGGCCGTAGCCCCGGGCGCGGTATAGGGCCGGGTGGGTGAGGTCGTTGGCGTCGTGGGCCGGGGCGCGGTGTAGGGTTTGGGGGCCGACATGGACCGGGAGCCGCGGCTGCCCATGGAGCCGCCGCCGCCCACCCGGGCCCAGGCATCCAACTGGAAAGCCCAGGCACACAGGAACAACAGGGCAAAAAGGGTCAAAACACCTTTCGTCCAGGTTTTCAACTTCATATGCTTCCTCCGATAAAGGTTGCGGTCAAGGTTAACCTCTTGGCATCACGTTTATTATATCGGTTTATTCTAGGCAAATCACCAAAATTTGCCGGAGAGGGTTTCTCTCTTGAACCGGCAGGCAAACTGGCTACTGACTACTTGCCGCCGGCCGCCGGCTTGACCCCCATCTTGTCCAACTCTTCGCAGCACAGGGGACTCCCCAGCCGGCAGCCCTTCTGGTAATCGGCGATCGCCTTCTCCCGCTCCTTCAGGTGGTGCCGGTAAATATTGCCCCGGAAAAAATAGGAGATGGCCAGGTCCGGTTTCAGCTGAATGGCGGTGGTGAAATCATCCACCGCCTTCTGGTATTCGCCCTGGCAGAAATACACCATGCCCCGCTTGTTGAATACCCAGGGGTCACTGCGGGCCAGCCGGGCGGCCTGGTTGAGGTCGGCAAGGGCCTCGGCGAACTGGCCTTCCTGGGCCAGGCAGTCCCCCCGTTCTTTGCAGGCCTCGGCGTTCCTGGGGTCACACTGTATGGCCCGGGTATAAATCAAGATGGCCTCCGGGCGCCGCTCCAGGGCCACCAGGAGGTTCCCCTTGAGCAGGAGAGCCCTGACATCGCCGGGGTTATCCACCAAGGCCTTATCCACATCCTCCAGGGCCTCTTTGTGGCGGCCCAGACCATTCAGGGCCAGGGCCCGGTAGTACCTGGCCTCCACTATCTGGGGATAGCGCCTGACATATTCATTCAGCAGTTTCAGGGCCTCCTCATTGCGCCCGGCTTTCTGGGCTTCCATCCCCTTAACCATGAGGGCCTGATCCGCCCAAGCCGGACAAACCATGACTATCAGGCAGAACCAGGACATGATAACAATTCGCCGTGGGACCATGGCCGGTCTCCTTGCCCCGCGGGGCTCAGTAGGGGCGACCCGGTGGGCCGCCCCAGTTTTTTTCAAATAAAGGGCCACCTGCCGGAACAGATGACCCTTTATACCACGAATTGATTTTTCCCTTCCAGTTTTAATAACTGCGCATGGCCCGGAGGCGCGCCACCCGCTCTTCCAGGGGCGGGTGCGTGCTGAACAGGTTCATGAGACCGCTGCCCGTCAGCGGGTTGACGATGAACATGTGGGCCGTGGCCGGGCTGGCATCCATGGGGGCTCGCTGCACCCCCAGGGAGAGCTTCTCCAGGGCCCGGGCCAGGGATTCGGGGTTGTGGGACAGGTGCGCCCCGGTTTCGTCCGCCAGGTATTCCCGGGACCGGGAGATGGCCATCTGGATGAGCATGGCCGCAATGGGGGCGATGATGGACATCACCAGGACCCCGATAATGCCGGGGCCTTCTTCGTTGTCCCGGCCGCCCAGGCCGAAAATGGCGCCGAACCGGGCCATGTCCGCCAGGATCATGATGGCCCCGGCCATAGTGGCGGCGATGGTGGAAATGAGGATGTCCCGGTTCCGCACGTGCCCGATCTCATGGGCCAGCACCCCCTTCAACTCCGTCGGGGTAAGCAGGCGCATGATGCCCTCGGTGGCCGCCACCGCGGCATGCTCGGGGTTCCGGCCCGTGGCGAAGGCGTTGGGGGAGTCGTCCGGAATGATGTAAACTTTCGGTTTGGGGATGCCCGCCTCCCGGGCCAACTCATCCACGATCTGGTGCAGTTGGGGGGCGTCCGCCGGCGTCACTTCCTGGGCGCCGTACATCTTCAACACAATTTTATCCGAGAACCAGTAGCTGAAAAAGTTCATGCCCACGGCCAGGATAAAGGCCAGGTACATGCCGGTGCGCCCGCCCAAAAGTCTCCCGATGACAATCAGGAACGCGGTCATGCCGGCCAGTAACAGCACGGTTTTGATGCGGTTTTCCATAGGTTTGCTCCCAACCCGGCCGGGTTACGCCCGCGCCGGGAAATTTGTCAGGTTTATCTTCCTCTTTTTAGACGGCGATTATGCTTAAATATTAAATTCAGTCGCCGGGCTTGTCAATAGCATCCGATGACTCGCCCTGACGGATAAGGTGCAGAAAATATTCCTGATTCCCCTTGGGGCCCTTTAAGGACGAGGGGAACGCCGGGCTTACCTGAAAGCCTAAGGCGGCAGCCGCGGCGGCCACCTTTTGGACCGCGGCCTGCTGCAACTCGGGGTCTCGCACTACCCCGCCCTTTCCTACCTGGCCTTTGCCCACTTCGAACTGGGGCTTCACCAGGGCCAGGATTTCTCCCTGGGGGGCGAGAAATTCCAGGATTTTCGGGAGCACCAGGGTCAGGGAGATGAAGGACAGATCCAGGGTGGCCAGGTCAATGGGCTCGGGGATGGCTGCTGGGGGCAGGTATCGGATGTTCACCCGCTCCAGCGCCACCACCCGGGGATCGTTTCTGAGGCTTGGGGCCAGTTGCCCGTAGCCCACGTCCACGGCATAGACGCGCCGGGCGCCCCGGGTGAGGAGTACGTGGGTGAAGCCCCCGGTGGAGGCCCCGGTGTCCAGGGCCACCTGGCCCGCCGGGGAGACCGCAAAATGGTCCAGGGCCCCGGCCAGTTTCTCGCCGCCCCGGCTGACAAAGGGGGGCGATTCCTTGACGGTGACCCGAACCGCCTCCGGCACCATCGCCCCGGCCTTGGGCGCCGCCAACCCTTCCACCACCACCCGCCCGGCCAGGATCAACGCCTGCGCCTGGGCCCGGCTCCGGGCCAGCCCCCGCGCCACCAGGAGTTGGTCTAAACGGGTTTTCGGTTTGCGGTTTTCGGTTTTTTGTCTTAGGTGGTTCAAGAAGTAAGCGGCTTGAAAGTATAACAAAAAAGGCAAAAATTTAGAGGAGAGAGAGACTCTCAATCGTTACAAAAGTCAACTAATAACATTTCTACGCTGTTTTTGGCACGTCCTTCAATGCCGGCTCCTTGGAAAATTCCCCTGGCCTTTTGGCGATATGCGTTTTCTCCCGATATAAGCCAAGCTCTTTTAAGGTAGTCAATTGCCAAAAGGGGATTTTTCTCAACCAGTTCTGACATAAATTCATAATCACTAGCCCAATTAAAATATTTCTCCAGATACTTTTTTATTTTCTTCTTAAAATCAGCGGCAAACTCTATGTGTTCAGTCCTGACGAAATCGGAGGGCACTTTTGTGCCAACAGTTTTTATAACAAGTGTTTCCTTGCCGTAAGCTTGCATGAGGCCAATTTCATAAAAGATGTTGGCAAGGGTTTGATTGGACATATCATTAGTAATGATGGCAATGCCGAGTGGAACACTCAATATAATATGCCAAATCTTCAGGAGAAAATCTTTCCCTGTTATTTCATCATTCGCATCCAGTAGGTTAATATTATAATCAACAAATATTTTCGCGAGATGAGAGCGAATTCTATTGACTTCTCTTGGAATAGGCTGGCCTAGTTTTGTCATAATAAAACATGTCCGTGGACGGTATTCTCTCTTTCCGGTATGAGGGTCGCCATCCGTTGGCCTATAAAAAATCATTTCTTTCTCTTTCGCGCTATCGGTATACCCTTATAAGGTCCCTCACTCTTCTTATGGTCAATTATTCTCCCCGCATCTCGATCAATTTTAACATACCGATCTGTTTTGGGGTTCTTGACTTGGACTATGTCCTTCTTTTCAGCCTTAGCCATATAGCCCCCTTTGGCCGATATAATCGCAAATAATTCATCATTATTTGCCAAAAACTAAAGAGCCTTCTTTAGTTGTAAGGCGAATGAGTGAAGGGGGAAAGGACCTTCTGCCCTTTTCGCCTCCCCCACAAATTCAGTTAAACGTGCCCCAGACCACCTTCTTGGGCTGGGCCGGCTGGGACAGGACGGCCAGGGCGCTCGTCAAAATTCCGGCGGCATCCAGCCCGTATTTCTTCCGGAGGATATCCTGGGCGCCGTGTTCCACGAAGAGGTCGGGGATTCCCAGGCGCTTGACGGTGACCCCGAAGAGGTCATGGTCGGCCAGGAGTTCCAGGACGGCGCTGCCGAAGCCGCCGGCCACGACGTTTTCTTCCACCGTCAGGACGCGGCCGTGTTGGGCCGCCAGGCTCAGGATCAGGGGTTCGTCCAGGGGTTTGATAAAGCGGACGTTGACCACGGTGGCGCTGAACCCTTGCTTTGCCAACTCCTTGGCGGCTTCAAGGGCGGGGTAGACGGAGGCGCCCAGGGCCAGGATGAGCAAATCCTCTCCCTCCCGCAGCACCTCGGCCTTGCCGATGGGCACCTGGCGCAGGGTGGAGGAAAAGGCCACGCCCACGCCCCGGCCCCGGGGGTACCGGAGGGCGATGGGACCCGGGTGCTCCACCGCGGTGAAGAGCATGTCCCGCAATTCATTTTCGTCCTTGGGGGCCATCAGGACCAGGTTGGGCAGGTGGCGCAGATAGGACAGGTCGAAGAGCCCCTGGTGGGTCTCGCCGTCTTCGCCCACGATGCCGGCCCGGTCTATCGCAAAGACCACCGGCAGTTTCTGGAGACAGATATCGTGGAGTATCTGGTCATAGGCCCGCTGCAGAAAAGTGGAATAGATGACGGCGACGGGCCGCATGCCTTCCACGGCCAGGCCCCCGGCGAAGGTCACGGCGTGCTGTTCACAGATGCCCACGTCGAAGAAGCGGTTCGGGAACTCCTGGCGGAAATCCACCAGGCCGGTACCGTCGGGCATGGCCGCGGTAATGGCCACAATCTTGGGGTCTTGCCGGGCCAGGCGCACCAGGGTGTCGCCAAAGACCTCGGTGTAGCTCGGGACCTCACTGACGCTCTTCTTGGGCTCGCCGGTATCGGGGTCAAACTTGCCCAGGCCGTGAAAGCCGGTGGGGTCGGTCTCGGCGGGTTCGTAGCCTTTGCCCTTGGTGGTGAGCACGTGAATCAGGATAGGACCTTTCAAGTTCTTGACATTGTTGAAGGTCTCGATCAGGTGATCCAGACGGTGTCCGTTCACCGGCCCCAGGTAGGTGAATTTGAGGGCCTCGAAGAGCATGCCCGGGGTGAAAAAGGCCTTGAAGGACTCTTCGCTCTTCTTGGCCCAGGCCAGCAGATCATCACCGATGGCCGGGAAGGAGCGCAGCAGGTTCTCCACCTGCTTTTTCAGGAAGACCATGGTGGGCCGGGTGAGTTTGCGGCTGAAAAATGAGGACATGGCCCCGACGTTGGGGGCGATGGACATGCCGTTGTCGTTCAGGACCACGATGAGGTCCTTGTTGAGGTCGCCGGCGTTGTTCAGGCCTTCAAAGGCGATCCCGGCCGTCATGGCGCCGTCGCCGATTACCGCGATCACGCGGTGGCGCTCCCGCTTCAGGCAGCGGGCGCTGGCGATCCCCAGGGCCGCGGAAATGGAGGTGGAGCTGTGCCCGGTGTCAAAGGCGTCGTAGCAGCTCTCACCGCGCTTGGGGAAGCCGCTGAGGCCGCCGTGCTGCCGCAGGGTGTGAAACCGGTCCTGGCGCCCGGTGAGCAATTTATGGGCATAGGCCTGGTGCCCCACATCCCAGACGATCTTATCCCGGGGACAGTCAAAGACATAGTGGAGGGCGATGGCGAGATCCACCACTCCCAGGCTGGGGGCCAGGTGCCCCCCCGTCCGGGCCACGGTGGAGATGATCTTCTCCCGGATTTCCTGGGCCAGCTGCGGCAGAAATTCCGGCGGCAGCTTCTTCAACTCCTGGGGGTTGTTAATGGTATCCAGCAAACGGCGGGCCGGAACGGCCGGCCGGTAGCCCTGGCGATTATCCATGCGCACCTGACCTCTCGCGGTGGGTTATGCTTAATTTAATATTAAAAATCACCAAATTCAAGCGGTTGAACCAGTGATACTTTTATTATTTTACCCTAGCGGCCATCCCGGCTTAGGCGCGCCGCACCAGGAGATAACGGGCCAGCTCTCGCAAGGGTTCGGCCCGTTCCGGAAAGGATTCCAGGGCGGCGATGGCCCCCTCCACCAGACGCCGGGCCCACTCCCGGGTGGCCGAAAGCCCCAGCACCGCGGGATACGTGGCTTTCTGGCGCTTTTCGTCCATACCCGTCGCCTTGCCCATCTCCGCGGCTTCACCTTCCACATCTAATAGATCATCGGTAATCTGAAACGTTAGCCCAAATTTTTCCCCGTAACCGGTGAGGAACGTCACTTCGGCCCGGCTGCCGCCGCCCATCAGGGCCCCGGCCCGCACCGCGGCGGTGAGCAAGGCCCCGGTCTTGTGGCGGTGGATGGTCTCCAGTTCCTTCAGGGAGACCTGGCGCCCTTCCGCCAGCAGGTCCAGCACCTGGCCCCCCACCATGCCCTGATACCCGGCGGCGGCCGCCACCGACTGCATTACCTCCAGCAAGATCCCTTCCCGGCCTGCAAACCGGTCCGCGGCGGCGGCCATGGTGTGGAAGGCCGCGGTGAGCAGGCCGTCTCCGGCCAGGATGGCGGTGGCTTCGTCAAACTGCCGGTGGCAGGTGGGCTGGCCCCGGCGCAGATCATCATCGTCCATGGCCGGCAGGTCGTCATGGATCAGGGAATAGGTGTGGATCATCTCCAGGGCGCAGGCCACGGGCAGGGCTTCGCCCGGATCGCCCCCCACCGCTTCCGCCGCGGCCAGGCACAGAATGGGGCGCAGCCTTTTGCCGCCGGCGAACAGGCTGTAGTGCATGGCCCGGTTCAACCGGAAGGCCGGCCCCCTCACCTGCGGCATATAGGCTTGCAGGGCCCGGTTGACCAGCCCCCGCCGTTCTTCGAGATAGGCTTTGAGATCGAACTTATCGCTCATATTGTCGTTTATTGTTTTTCGTTTCGGCCCAAAGGTCTTAACCAAAAACCAAAAACGAAAAACCCAAAACGGTTTTTCAGACTTCCCCTTCCTCCTCCGGGAAAGGCCGGGTGAAAAAGCGCCCGGCGTCATCCTTGAGCAGGAGGTCCACCCGCTTTTCCACTTCGTCCAGCTTCCGGTGGCAGACCCGGACCAACTGCACCCCTTCCTCGAAGGTGCGCATAGCCTCTTCCAGAGACAGGTCGCCGTGCTCCAG
>PEWM01000231.1 GCA_002779455.1 Deltaproteobacteria bacterium CG07_land_8_20_14_0_80_60_11 | reverse complement strand
GCCACCCGGCCCCGTGCCGTTCCGCAGCCTCTCTTCCAGCTCGAAGCCGGCGACGACTTGGGGCAGGCGGCCGTAGCCATAGTGAGGCCGGCACTTGGGGTCGGAGGGGCGGTAACCCGTGGCCACGACGACCGCAGCCGCGGTCAGCTCCAGGGTCTTCGCCGGCCGGGTCAGATCAATGGCTTTGGCCGTGGGCGGGCAGATCTGCTGGCAGACCTGGCAGGAGCCGTCCTGAAAATAGAGGCAGGCGCCGGGATTCACCGCATACCGGGGGTGATTCTGGGTCACCCCGGTGGTGAGGATTGCCCCTTGGTCGGCCGCGGGGCATTCTTCGTAACAGAGCCCGCAGTCCACGCAGCGCTCCGGGTTGATCACTTCGGGCTGCTGCCGGAGAACCAGGCGGAAGAGGCCGTTGTCCCGGGAGCATCCGGTCAGTTCGGCGTGGGGCAACAGGGTGATTCGGGGTTCCTGGAAGAGGGCCTTAAGACGGTCGTCCACCAGGCAGGCCCCGCACTGCTGGCAGGCATCGGTGGCCTTGCAGCAGAAGTTAGCCGCCCGGCCCCCGAAAAACGGGGTTTTTTCCACCAGGGCCACTTCCTGCCCCAGACGGGCCAGTTCCAGGGCGGCGCTGATCCCGGCAATGCCGCCGCCTAGAATTACCGCCGCAAATTTTTTCTGGTTTTCCATAGTCATGTTATGTCAATCAGGTTCATCGGATTTTCTATCAGGGCAAAAAAGGAAAGCAGGAGAAGCCCCAGTAGTCCGAAAGCAATCCCCGCTTGCCGGGCACGGCACGCCGTGCCCCTACGGGCTCAGATAGGTTAGATCGGGCTGCGTATGACCACATGATTTTTTCGCCTTTTTCCCTCTTCCCCTTTTTCCCCTGGATTTATAATCCCGCGGCCTCCAGAATCTTGGTGAACAAGTCCGTGCGTCCCTTGGCCTTAAGGTAGACGCCGTCCGCCAGCTTTTCTTGCTTGATCTGCTGGACCAGGCGGCTGGCGGCTTTAACCCCCATGGCTAAGATGTCCTCCGGCTCTTTGCCGGCCAGATCATTCACCAGGTTCGGGGGCAGGGAATAAACCTTGCGCCACTGGCCGGCGGCGGCCTGGGCCACTTCATCGGCCCCCAGAACCTTGACGCTCACCAGCAGCTTGACGGGAGTTTCCGGGAGGTGTTCCCGGAACCGGCGCAGTTTGTCCAGGTCAAAGACCGCGGGAGTGATGAAAAACTGGGCGCCCGCGGCCAGCTTCTTTTCGAACTTGATGAGCTGTGGAGGTAAAGGTTCAGCCTCGGGAATGACCACCGCGCCGAGGAAGAAGGCGGGGGCGCCGGTTAAGGCCAGGCCGGCGCTGTCATGGCCGTCCATCAGCCCCCGGGCGATTTGCAGCAGCTGCACCGAGTCGGCGTCATACACCGGCTTGGCCTGGGGGTGGTCCCCCAGGGTGACGTAATCGCCGCTGACCAGCAGGAGGTTTTCCAGCCCCAGACTTGCGGCCCCCAACAGGTCGCTCTCCAGGGCCAGGCGGTTGCGGTCCCGGCAGGTGAGGTGAACCAGGGCTTCCCCGCCCGCCTCCTGGACCAGGCGGGCCGCGGCCACGGCCGCCAGGCGCATCCTGGCGTGTTCGTTGTCCGGGAGGCTAAAGGCCGTCACCCGGCCGGCCAGCGCCTTCACCACTGCCAGCATCTCATCCACGCCGGCGCCTTTGGGGGGTTTCAGTTCCACCACCACCGGAAAGGCGCCCGCTTCCAGGGTCTCCCGGAGCTTACTCATTGAGTCCGTATCTCCTCTTGTAGGCCGGGTGGATCACCGTTCCCGGGGTGGTAGTGCGATCATGGGGATGGAGGGGCAGAATCTCCCGCAGGTTGTCCAGGCGTCCCTCCAGCTCCAGGCGGTGGTAGATCCTGCACCAGGCGCACTCCTTTTCGGGGTCCACCTCGCAACGGCCGTTCACCATACCGCCGCAGGGGCCGTTGAGCAGGCCCTTGGGACACATGGTCACCGGGCAGATCCCGCCGGTGATCCCCAGGTAGCAGTTGTGGCAGGCCCGGCAGGCCTCGGTGTAGTAGCCTACTTCGTTGTTGACCCCGATAAAGGTGGTGTTTACCGCGGGAAAAACGGGGTGCAGGGAGCACAACTGGTTGAGAAACTGCACCCCGGCCCCGCAGGCCATGGAGACGATGGCCTCGTAGTCGGCGGTGAAATCACACAGGGGCCGCAGGAATTCCAGGTCGCACTGGCGCTCCACGGTGATTTCCCCGATTTCCAGGTGCTTGTCTTCCACACCCAGGGCCAGCTTCAGCTGGGAGGCCAGGAGCCCCACTTCTTTTTCACCCCCTGCCAGGCATACGGCCACGCAGGTGCCGCAGCCCACAATGAGGATCTTCTTGTAGGGGGCCAGCATGGCCTTGATTTCCGCAAAAGGTTTGCGTTCGGCAATAATCATGGTTGCACCATATTCTCCAGTTGCTCCACCGCGTCGGGGTGGAGGTGCTTGCCCCGGCGCAGGGGATTGGGCCCCAGGGCCTCCACCCGTTGGGTCATTTCTTTAACCGCGGCCACCCACTTGGGGGCATCGGACGCCGCGATCTCAAACATCTCCAGGCGGCCGCTCAGACCAATTTCGTCCAGCAACTGCTTGGTGTACTCCACCCGCTCCCTGGCCCTGAGATTGCCCTCCAGGAAATGGCAACTGCCGGCCTCGCAACCGCTCACCATGATGGCGTCGGCCCCGGCCTCGAACCCCTTCAGAATGTGGATGATGTCGATGCGGCCGGTGCACAGGTACTTTATGATGCGCACCGTGGCCGGGTACTGCATCCGGGCCGAGCCCGCCATATCCGCGGCGGTGTAAGTGCAGTAGGTGCACACATAAGCCAGGATCTTGGGGGTGAAGTTCATTTCAAGTTCCTTGAAAAGCTGTTAGCGGTTAGCAGTTAGCGGTTAGCTTTTACCATGAAAGTCCAGCCGTAGGGGCGGGTTTAAAACCCGCCCCTACCAAGACTTTCATTCTTGGGGGTGGCCAATGCTTCGGCCATGGACGTTTAGCTTTAATGTTTGAAATCGTATCGTTCTAATTGAGTCGTTTTTACCATTATTCTTTTGTAAACCATACCCTCAAGAATCTCACCAGTTCGCCAGCTAACCCCTAACCCCTAACAGCTAATAGCTGACCGCGGTCCTCCGGCACTTCCTCCATCTCAATGGCGCCAATCTTGGCGATGAACTGTTGGTCCCGATGGTGCATCACCTCGATGGCCTTGCGGGGACAGGCGCTGGCGCAGCTGCCGCAGCCGTGGCAGGCCGCCGGGTCGATGGTGATGACGCCCTCCGCCTGGTCCACCCGGGGCACCCCATAAGGGCAGGTGCGCATGCAGGTGAGACAGATGACGCATTTTTGCGGGTCCACGCAGGCCACCGCGCCGCCGGCCAACATCTCTTCCTGGGCCAGGACGCCCAGGGCCCGGGCCGCAGCCCCCTGGGCCTGGGCGATGCTTTCCGCGGTATCCTTGGGACTGTGGGCCAACCCGCAGAGAAATATTCCGCTGCTGGCGAAGTCCAGAGGTCTCAGCTTCTGGTGCGCCTCCATGAAAAAGCCGTCGGCATCTAAGGGCAGCTTGAAGAGTTGGGCAATCTCCCGGGAGACCGGATGGGGCCGGATGGCCGCGGACAGGGTCAGGTAGTCCGCCCTTAACTTGATGGGAACCTTGAGGTTCTGGTCAAAGACCGTGATCGTCAGGCCCTCACCGTCGGCGGCCACCTCCGGCGGGCGCTCCGGCTCAAAGCGGATGAACTGCACCCCCAGGTCCCGGGCCTTTTTGTAGTAAATCTCCTTCAGGCCGTAGGTGCGGATGTCCCGGTAGAGGATGAAGACCCTGGCCTGGGGCCGCATCTCCTTAAGTCTCAGGGCATTTTTTACCGCAGCGCCACAACATATCCGGCTGCAGTACGGGTGCTCCGGCGAACGCGACCCCACGCACTGGATCATCACGAAGGTGGGCGCATCCCCCACTTGATCGGAGTGATCCACCAGCAGGTTCTCCATCCCCATCTGGGTCATCACCCGGGGATGTTCCCCATAGAGATATTCCGTGGGCTGGTATTCCACCGCGCCGGTGGCAATCACCGCCGCGCCGTAGTGGATCTCCCACTGCTCGTTGGGGGACTCCAGCTTGCTGCGGAAACTGCCCACGTGGCCCGAGAAACTGATCATCCGGGCGTTGGGCCACCAGCGGATGTTGGGATGGTCCTCTACCTGGCGGATGAGTTGCTGCATATAGGGCTGGATGGCGTGCCCTTCCAGGGTGAAATGCTTTTTGTGGGCCAGGCTGCCGCCGAAGCGCTCCTGGATATCCGGCAGATAGACCCGGTAGCCGGCTCTGGCGATGGTCAGGGCCGCCACCAGGCCGGCCAGACCGCCGCCCAGCACCAGGGCCCGCTGCGCCACCGGGAAGGGGAACTCGTGCAAGGGTTCCAGCACCCCGGCCCGGCCCACCGCCATCTTGACCAGCTCCCTGGCCTTGGCGGTCGCCTGCGCCGGGTTGCCCCGGTGTACCCAGGAATCCTGATCCCGGATGTTCGCCATCTCAAACAGGTACTTGTTGAGGCCGGCCTTTTTCAGGTTGTCCTGGAAGAGGGGTTCGTGGGTCCGGGGGCTGCACGAAGCCACCACCACCCGGTTGAGATGATGCTCCTCAATCACCTGCCGCATGGCCGAAAGGCTGTCGGTGGCGCAGGTGAAGGTGTAGTGGTCGGCATAAACCACGCCCGGCAGGGTGAGGGCAAACTCGCTTACCTGGGCCACGTCGATCACTCCGGCGATGTTGATGCCGCAGTGGCACACGAAGACGCCGATGCGCGGCTCCTCGGCGGTGGTATCCCGTTCCCCGGGGTACTCGGCCTTGGACAGCAGGGTGCCCCGGACCTCGGAGAGCAAAGCGGCCGCCGCGCCCGCCGCCGCCGAGGCCTGGCCCACGGTTTCGGGGATGTCTTTGGGCGACTGGAAGACGCCGCAGGCATAGACGCCCTCCCGGCTGGTTTCCACCATTTTAAAGGGGGGGCTTTTCACAAAACCCCATTTGTCGGTGGCGATGTTACAGACCTGCGCCAGCTTCGTCGCGGCGGGATGGGGGGTAAGGCCCACGGAGAGGACCACCAGATCGAACTCTTCCATCCGGATGACCCCGTCCTCGTCCACGTAAGTGAGCTCCAGGTTATGGGTGCGGGGATCTTCCGTCACCCGGGAGATCATGGCGCGGATGAGGCGCACCCCGTGTTCGTCCCGGGCCCGTTCGTAGTAGCGGTCAAAACCCTTGCCCTGGGCCCTGAAGTCGATGAAGAAGATGGTGGGCGAAACCCCAGGGTCGTGCTCTTTGGCGATGATGGACTGCTTGGCGGCGTACATGCAGCACACGTAGGAGCAGTATTCCCGGCCGATAGAGGCGTCCCGGGAGCCCACGCACTGGATCCAGGCGATTCTTTTGGGCTCGGCCTGGTCGCCGGGGCGTCTGACGTGGCCGGCGCACGGCCCGGTGGCCGACAGCAGCCGCTCGAATTCCAGGGAGGTGATGACATTGGGGTAGCGGCCGTAGCCATACTCGGGCTTCAACCTGGCGTCGAAGGGCCGAAAGCCCGGGGCCAGGATCAAGGCCCCCACCTCCAGGGTCTGGGTCTGGGGCTGCTGGCCGTGGGCAATGGCCCCGGCCTGGCAGGCCTCGACGCACTGCATACATTCGGAACAGCCGCCGCAGTTGAGGCAGCGAGCGGCCTCCTGCTGCGCCTGGGCCTCGGTGAAGCCCAGGTTGAGTTCCTTGAAGCCCTGGGTCCACTCCGCCTGGGGCAGCTCCGGCATCTGCGCCCGCCGCGCCCGGGGCTGGTCTGCGGGAATGGGATTCCAGTTGCCGTCCTGGATGGGCCTGAGCGGCGCCTCCCGGCCGGCCTTGAGGTCCAGCCCGTCAAGATACCGGTCGATGGAAATGGCGGCTTCCCGCCCCGCGGCCACCGCCCCGATGGCAATAAAGGGGCCGGTCACCACGTCCCCGCCGGCAAAGACGCCGGCCCGCGAGGTGGCCAGGGTGTCCGGGTCCGCCTCGATCAGGCCCCGGGGGGTGAGATTGATGCCGTCAGCCGCGGTGATGAACTTCAAATCGGCCTTCTGGCCGATGGCCATGATGACCACGTCGGCCTCCCGGGTGCTGAGGCGGTCGTCGAAATACGCCGGGGCGAAGCGGCCCTGCTCGTCGAAGACCCGCGCCACCGCCCTCAGTTCCAGGCCGGTGACCTGGCCGCCCTGGGAGAGGACTTGCTTGACCCCTAAACGATGAAGAATCTCGATGCCCTCGGCCCTGGCCTCTGCCACCTCCCAGGGGGAGGCGGGCAGCTCTTCCGGGGATTCCAGGGCGATGAGAGTCACCTGGGCGGCGCCTTGCCGCCGGGCCACCCGGGCCACGTCCATAGCCACGTTGCCGCCGCCGATGACCGCCACCCGTTTGCCCTGGGTGGGGGAGGCCCCCGTAGAGTTCACTTCCTTGAGGTACTCCACCCCCCACAAGACGCCCTCGGCCTCGGACCCGGGCACCGGCAGGCGGATGGAATCCTGGGTCCCCACCCCGAGGAAGACCGCCGCGAACCCGTCCCGGTTGAGGAGATCGTCGATGGTACGGCCGGCCCCGATGGGGGAGTTGTAGCGGATTTCCACCCCCAACCGCTTGAGATAGTCCACTTCGCGCTGCAAGACTTCCCGAGGCAGGCGGTATTCCGGGATGCCGTAGCGTAGCCAGCCGCCGGCTTCGGAGGCGGCCTCGAAAATCACCGTCCGGTAGCCCTTGAGGGCCATGTGGTAAGCGCAGCTCAACCCCGCCGGTCCCGCCCCGACGATGGCCACGGCCTGATTTTTCTGGGGCACTTCCGGCGCCGGTAAGGCATCCCAGTCGGCCTGGTCCGCCGCGAACCGCTTCAGCGAGCAGATAGCCACGGGCTCGTCCATTTCCTGGCGGCGGCAGTCGCTCTCGCAAGGGTGCGGGCAGATGCGGCCGATGGTCCCGGGCAGGGGCAGGCGGTCCATGATGAGTTGCAAAGATTCGTTGTATTTTCCGGCCTTAATGAGCTGGACATAGCCCTGGGCGCTCAGGTTGGCGGGGCAGGCCCGGACGCAGGGAGCCCGGTCGAACTTCTTGATGGCAAAGGTGGAGGGCACCGCCTGGGGGAAATGGCGGAAGGCGGCGTGGCGCTGCCCCATCCCCTCGTCAAAAGTGGACGGGAGCGTCACCGGGCAGACCTCGGCGCAGGCGCCGCAGGCGTTGCACCTGGCCGCGTCGATATAGCGGGGCTCGCGGTGAAGGGTGACGGTGAAATGACCTGCGTCGCCCTCCAGCCCCTCAATTTCGGCCTGGGTCAGGATCT
>PEWM01000239.1 GCA_002779455.1 Deltaproteobacteria bacterium CG07_land_8_20_14_0_80_60_11 | reverse complement strand
TATCCGGGTCGAAGCGGAGGGCGCTGATGTCATTGATCAGGGTAGCTCCGGCCTCCAGGGCGGCCCGGGCCACCTTCGCCTTGTAGGTATCGATGGAGATGGGGACATGGATTTCGGGGGCCAGAGTTTGGATGACCGGCAAGACGCGGCGCAGTTCCTCATCCAGGGGCACGGGCTCGGCAAACGGCCGGGTGGATTCACCGCCGATGTCCAGGATGTCGGCGCCGGCCACCACCAGGGCCCGGGCCTGGGCCAGGGCGGCGTCAGGGTCGAAAAAGCGGCCGTGGTCGGCAAAGGAGTCGGGGGTGACGTTGAGCACCCCCATGACCAGAGGGCGAGGCGCAGTCAGAAGCGCCGCCCAGATATGACGGCGCTCCGAAATCTCCATCCGGCCGGAGGGGTGAGTCAGGCCCGACATGGCTAGGCCTGTTGAAGGCCGAGTGGTAGTGGGGCCGAAATTTCCGCGGGTTCTTCGGGATCCTGGAAAGAGTTCAATATCCGGTCGATTTCGGCGCTGTCCAGGGTCTCCTGGTCCAGGAGGGCCTGGGCCAGGGCTTCCAGTTGGGCCCGATGGGCGGTGAGCAGGTTCCGGGCTTGATTGTGGGCGTTGAAGACCAGGTTCTTGATGGCGTGGTCGATGACCCGGGCGGTCTCATCACTGAAATCTTTGGCCTGGGAGATCTCGCGGCCCAGAAAGATGTGTTCGTCCTTTTTCCCGAAGGTAACGGGGCCCAATTCATCGCTCATGCCCCAATTGCACACCATTTTGCGGGCCAGGTCGGTGGCCCGTTCGAGGTCGTTGCCGGCGCCGGTGGTGAAATGCTTAAAAATCAGTTCCTCGGCGGCCCGGCCTCCCAATAACACCGTCAGGGTATCGACGAGATACTCCTTGGGGTAGGTGTGCCGTTCATCCAGGGGCAGTTGCTGGGTGAGGCCCAAGGACCGGCCCCGGGGAATAATGGTGACCTTGTGGATGGGGTCGGCGCCCGGGATGCACTTGGCCACCAGGGTATGACCGGCCTCGTGATAGGCGGTGTTCAGGCGTTCCCGCTCAGTCAAAATGAGGCTGCGGCGTTCCGTGCCCATGAGAACCTTGTCTTTGGCCTCCTCGAAGTCGGGCATGGTGAGGGCGTCACTGCCGCGGCGGGCCGCAAACAGGGCGGCTTCGTTGGCCAGGTTTTCCAGGTCGGCGCCGGAAAATCCGGGAGTGCCCCGGGCCAGGATGGAAAGGTCCACGGAGTCGGCCAGGGGAGTGCGGCGGGTATGGACCTTGAGGATGGCTTCCCGCCCCTTGAGGTCGGGGATGGGGACCACCACCTGACGGTCGAAGCGGCCGGGCCGTAGCAAGGCCGGGTCCAGGACGTCCGGGCGGTTGGTGGCGGCGATGAGGATAACCCCTTCATTGGCCTCAAAGCCGTCCATTTCCACCAGGAGTTGGTTTAAGGTCTGTTCCCGCTCATCGTGGCCGCCGCCTAAACCGGCGCCGCGGTGACGGCCCACGGCGTCAATTTCATCGATGAAGATGATACATGGGGCGCTTTTCTTGCCCTGGATAAACAGGTCCCGCACCCGGGCGGCCCCCACGCCCACAAACATCTCCACGAAATCGGACCCGCTGATACTGAAGAAAGGAACCGCCGCTTCGCCGGCGATGGCGCGGGCCAGGAGGGTTTTACCGGTACCCGGGGCGCCCACCAGGAGAACCCCTTTGGGGATGCGGCCTCCCAGCCGGGTGAACTTCTTAGGATCTTTGAGGAAATCGATTATTTCCGACACCTCTTCCTTGGCTTCCTCGATGCCGGCCACATCACTGAAAGTGATCTTGACAGTGGATTCCGTCATGAGCCGGGCCCGGCTTTTGCCGAAGGACATCGCTTTACCGCCGCCGGACTGCATCTGGCGCATAAAGAAGATCCAGACGCCTACCAGGACCAGCATGGGCAGCCAGGAGACCAGCAGGGTGGTGTACCAGGGAGAATCATCCTTGGGCTTGGCGGTGATTTCCACCTTCTTAGTCTGGAGGAGCTTGATCAGGTCCGGGTCGGTGGGGGCGTAACTCTTGAAGGCCTTGCCTTCTTCCATTTCGCCGGTGATTTCATCGCCCTGCAGCGTGACCTTTTGGACTTTATCAGCTTTTACCAGCTCAATGAATTTGCTGTAATTGATGGTGGCCTTGCCGCGGGCATGTTCCACGCTGTTGAAGTAATTGAACAGGAAGATCATTACCAGGGTAATGAGCAGCCACAGGGCGATATTCTTATAAAATGGGCTCAAACGGTTATTCATCGGGTCCTTAAACGCAGGCAAACGCCAGGATTAGATCAATTATATCAATTTTCGCTAGGTTATTTTACGGGTCATGGGCGGAAAATGCAAGGTGAATTGTGCGGTTGGCTTAATTCAGGCGGGAGAAGAGGGAACGGCGCCCCAAACCCCGCGTTCTCCCCATGTTGGAGGGAGATGGCAGGGTCCAGGGCGTAGGGGGAGGTTATCAAGCCGGGCGGTGATGGGGCGGGTCTAGAACCTCTCGCCCGGCAGCAGACTGGCCAGGCTTTCCCGGGGGATGCGCCAGGGGCCGCCGCCCCACTTGACCCCGGGGATCCGGCCGTCACGAATCATCCGGTAGACGGTGCGGCGGGAGATAACCAGGATCGCCGCGGCCTCATCCGGCCGAAAAAAACGCTTTTGGTATAATAATTCCATCCTTCAGCCTCCCTGCGGTTGCAGATTTATCTTCCTTGAAGGTCATGGTGAAATTTGAATGCAAGGGGCAAGCCATTTTTGGGGAATTATATATTTAACTCCCCTTTTTTGTCATGTTATCCCAAAATTATTACTCTGAGCACGTTGACCATAGGGAAAGTAGACTTAAATTTAGATTGACAATTGCGCTGGATTGATGCTAAAAAGTTTGATATAGTGCTCGCGATATTTTTCACAACCATCAATGATGTGATAATGGCGCGGAGGATTTGAAGGTGGCAGACAAAACTAAAAAGACGGCCCCTAAAAATGAAGAGCTGACGGCCATCCCGTCACTTGAACCGAGGTTAGGGCGTGTATATTCAAACTATGTCCAGATTTCTCATACGAAATATGATTTTACTATTCGTTTTGGAGATGCACCACCAGGCGGGGATTTACAGAGGCTTAGGCGGGGGAATGAGGTTACAATTCCGAATATTGTTGAGATAGTTATCGTTCCGGATTTAATTCCTGAAATCATAAAGGCTTTAGAAACAAACTATAGTAGATTTATTGAGCAATTTAGGGATATTGCCAAAGAAACCGAGGAAAATTAAGGTTCATTAAGATGGCTACTGCGAGAGCACACAAGTGGGTTGGTACGGATATTGCGTTTGGTGTCATGGGAGAATCAACACCAGTATCTTTTGCATTATCAAGTTCTGATAGCGGATTATTTGAACATACCAACCTTTACTCTGAATGCCTGCGCTTGAAAGCGGTAAATGCTGAATTAAGGGCGGAGAATGAAAGCCTAATGGCAAAGGTGGTTGCTATGCAAGCAACAAATTCTGCCGAAAAGATTCTGGAAATTCGTGAGATACCAAGAGACCAGGCCAAGGAGGAAATTCGCGCTTTTTTTAAGGCGCACGATGGGGAGGCCATTTATCCAAGTGATGTAATGGAAGCCCTCTCCCTCGATTACGATCTGGTTTATGAAATCTGTGAAGAATTGGAAAAGGAGGGGATGGTTAAGGGGTTATGACCAAAACTACAGATGAAAAGCATCAAAAGGTTTATACGAAGGTCGGTGATGCCATCCAAGGTGACCGTATCTATGCCAGATGCCAGAAACATGGTGATTGGACAATATTCAGGAAATCAGACAAGCATCGGGGCTGGAGGTGTACTTTAACAAAAGATGCCTACGCCCTAATAGAGAGAGTTTTTACAAATACTCAAAAATAAACCTATCTAAAAAATTGATCTTCCCAAGCGGCCTCCGGGCCGCTTTTCTTTTGTGCTAACCCGCCAAAGCCGCAATTTCCTCCTTGGCCTGGTTTTGGTAGCACGGCCGGCTCAGTCGCGATTGGTCCGAAAAATCCAGGGAAAGAGGCGCAGGGCGCGCCACCTGCCAAGTAATTTGGCCTGAGGTGCTTCCCAACCGAGTCTGATACCCCCCCAAAATTAAGGGGGTTTTGAGGCAATACCCCTAGGGATTGCCGAATCCCCCTAGACAGATTGCACCGCACCTGGCGCCCTTCGTCCTCCTGAGCCAGCCAGCCTGCCGGGTCAGTTGATCCCTGCAGCCGGTATGGTTTTTAAATCGTCAGGCTTATAGAGACAAGGATTTGCCGCCTGCAGCAATGCAAGCTCAATGCCGGTGAATCAGGCTGGGCTTGCCCAAGCAGCCTGGAGCCGCGGGGACCATTGCCGCCGTCTTATCTCCTGGAGGCGTCCCTGGCGGCCGGCCAAACGCGGGATATGGGACAGGAGGGGACAGGTGTCTTGCAGGTTGCACGAATCTTGAATTGGGTAAGAGCAGCGGTGCCAGAAAAGGGAGGAAACAGCAATGACTCAAGAACGATTGATAAGGCCCAGGGAAGTAGCCAACCGCCTGGCGGTGTCCCGATCCACCGTGTACCGCTGGTTTTGGGAAGGCAAGCTCAAGGGCGTCAAGATCACCGGGGGCACGGTCAGGATCCTGGAGAGTGCGGTCAGGGATAAGATGGCCGAGGTTTATTAAGGGGTGCCGGAAGGTTCGGACAGATGCTTAGGAGTCTTAGGGCTTACCCGTAAGGCATGAAAAGGTGGTATTGGCTGGTAGCACAGCCTTTCCAGGCTGTGCCCGACTAACCTGCTTCCTTGGCACAGGCTGGAAAGCCTGTGCCACCGGTTTAAAGAACTTTTCCGGTCAGAGGGGAGAAATTAACACGGACCGGCAAGGCATGGATAAAGGAGAGGCCAGAGGTGGGGGCAGGAATAGTTGACACCGGCTGAGGGGAGGAATCAGGGCTGAGAGACAACTGTTCCAGGCGTACTGGAGATTGACCGGATTATTGCGTATATCCAGGCAACCATGACGGGAATCAAAAAAAGTACCAAGAAGGGAAAACGTGACCTCTATGAGGAGGACGCCCAATCACTCTACCTGGCGGGCAAGGACCTGGAAGAGATTCGGGAACTGCTGCCGGTAGCCCTGGTAACCCTGAAGCGGTGGCACCAGGAAGGGAGATGGGAAGAAAAACGGCGGCAGGTACCGGTATCGCCGCGATGGCTGGGAGAGGCCTTGAAGGGGATCTTGCGAGAAAAGGCCGGCCGGCTCATCATCAAGGGCGATCTGAAAGCGCCGGAACTGGATGAAATCACCAAGATTGTGACGCTCCTCGACCGCCTGTGCAGCCAGGGATGGGACATACGGGCGGCGGCCCTGGAAGTGATGGACCGGTTCATCGAATTTTTGCGAGGGTGGGTGAAGGACCCGGAGGAATTGAAGCGGATCTCGTACCGGGTACAGGAGTTTTTCCGGCAACTGGAAGAAGAGTCCTGATCCGGCGGACAGCCGAGGGCGGGGCGCCGGGCGCCCCCCACCAGCAGGCCACAGTGAGCCGCGACTGATTCTGATGGCGGGCATGGAGGCCCGCCCCACCGGCACAGGGGAATGCCATGACCTTAACCAAAAAATTGACCAAAAGCGAGTTTCGCCAGCGGGCCGATAAAATCCTGATGCAGCTGTCGTTGGAAGTGATGCCGTTCTGGGCGGACAGCGAAGAAAAGCACAAACAACGGCTGGAGCGGGCCGCAGGCGACCCCCTGTATTTCTGCCGCACCTATCTGCCGCACTATTTCGCCCACGGCCCCGCGCCCTTTCACCATGAATTGGTGCGGATGCTGGAGCAGCGGGCCGATGACGTGGTGACGCCCATGGCAGTGGCGGCACCCCGGGAGTTTGCCAAAACCACCGTGTGCAGCTTTGGATACGTCCTCCACCAGATCTGTTTCCGGAAGCGGCATTTCATCCTGATCGGCAGCGACACCGAAGACCTGGCCTCGGATCTCACCGGCTACATCTACCTGGAGCTGCTCTACAACGAGAGACTACAGCAGGATTTCGGGGAGTTGGTCAAAGGCAACAAGCCGGTGAACGATTTCGTAACGTTGAACGACATCCGGGTAAAAGCCCGGGGACGGGGGCAACGCCTCCGGGGTCTCAAGCACAAGCAGTGGCGGCCGGACCTGGTCATCCTGGATGACCTGGAGAATGACACCAACGTGCGGAATCCCGAAATCGTCCAATCCATCCTGGACTGGGTGAAATCGGCAGTCTATCCCGCGGTGGCTGCGCGGGGCACTTTGATGATCATCGGCACCATTCTCAGGTGGCACAGCGCCCTGCACGTGATGCTGACCAGCCTGGATGAACCCTACTGCCATTTCCAGCGGCGGCTTTACCGGGCCTACCAGGAAGACGGATCGTCATTGTGGGAGGCCCGGCACCCGGTGGCCCGGCTCCAGCTGCAAAAGCAGTTGATGGGCACCGTGGCCTTCAACCGGGAGAAGATGAATGAACCGACGCCGGACGGCGGCTTTTTCCAGGAGGACTGGATTCACTACTACCATCCTGACAGCTTGAAAGATCGGGACCTGGTGGTAACGGGTTTCTTTGATCCTTCCCTGGAGACCGGGGCCACCGCGGATTACAAGGCTTTTGTCACGGTGGGCTGGGACCGGCGGGAAATGGTGGTTTACGTGATGGATGCGGTCATCCAGAAAACTACTCTGGATCAGATTATGCGCACCATTTTCAACCGGCACCAGCAATTCGGCTATCAACTGGTAGGGGTGGAAGACAACCTCTTCCAGCGGCTACTGCTCAAGGAGTTCGACCGCATCGGGGTGGAGCGCGGCCAACTGCTGCCTCTGAGAGGGGTGACCCACCGTATCGCTAAGGAGACCCGGGTGGCCAGCCTGTCACCGCTGTTAGAGCGGGGCAAGATTCGCTTTATCCGGGGACATTCGGACCAGGAACTGCTGGTGGAACAGTTGCTCTTCTTCCCGTCGCGGACGCTGCACGACGATGGGCCGGACGCCCTGGAAGGGGCGGTATGCCTGGGGCGGGACCTGTCAACGGCAGGGGCGCCGAAGTATACCCCGGTGAAGCCGCGGCTCTTCCAGAGCCGGGGGGCATTTTAGAAGCGGTGAGCGGTGAGCAGTGAGCAGTGAGCAGTGA
>PEWM01000054.1 GCA_002779455.1 Deltaproteobacteria bacterium CG07_land_8_20_14_0_80_60_11 | reverse complement strand
CCGCCCTCAGGTTGGGCGCACACGCGGGTGCGCCCCTACAGACCGTAAGCTTTTCTTACTTCTATGAGCGCAACTTGGTATAAAGCCGCAATGCCAGGAACCAGCCCCGCGCAACCCGAAACAGCCAGGATACCCGATAACAAGGCTGCCGCTAAAAAACCATTGGCCTACTGCCTCCTTTGGCCATCCCCCGGCAAATTGAACAATCAGCTTAACTGAAACTTAAGTCCCGGTATTGCCGCCGGGTTCAGGGCGGCGCCCACTCCCCTGGGTCACCCGCCTTTTTTCTTCTTAACAAATTAGATAAACCTCGAGGCGATATGTTAGGAATTTTTCTGGCCTGGGCGCCCATCTCAGATCGGGTGACCATATCTTAGGGTGCTTCAGAAAAGCCGGATCATTCGCCGGTGAGATAACCAGGAGGGGTAACATCAAGTTGCCATAAAAAAATGCGGAACTGTAGAGACGCACCGGCGGGGGCGGGGTCAAGGCAGGGCGGACACCTGGGACCGCCCCGACCAGAAAATCACCGTTTGTTTGCGACTCGGGATAAAGGCTTTTATCCGCCGAAGCCGAAGGCAGGGGAACCGGGGTCACGTCCTGAGCGCCAGTTCCTCCACCAGGCGGTCGGCGAAGGCCAGGATGAAGTCCCGCTGCTGGCGGGTGGCGTAGCCGATGCAGGCGCAACGCATGGTCTCACGGCTCCGGATGAGGAACTCGAAGCGCACGAAGTCGTCCCCCAGTTCCACCCCAAACCTAAACGGCCGGCAGTCCGGGTGGGAGAACTGTTCCGGGCTCAGCAAATCCTCTGGTAAGTCCACCCACCAGATGCCTTCCAGGCCTGCGGCCAGGGCGTGTTGGTGGAGATACTCCCGAACCCGGGGGATGTCGAGCCGGGAGATTTCATCAATCTGGTATTGTCTCATAAAGCCTTTCCTCACAGCCGGTCGAACGGCGGTCGATACCAGGAATGGCGGGCAGTGCCCAGCCTTTCTGTGCATCGCCTTCGCAAATCCTCAATTCCTGGCTGAAAGCTGATAGCTGACTGCCGATAGCTATTGGTCCGCGGCCGGCTGTTTCCGCCCGGCGCCCCGGGCCGCGTCCACCATGGCGAAGCCCCACACGGCCATGAGCAGACCGAAGGGGATCCAGAACAGCGGGTGCGCGAGGGTATCCAGTAGCAGGATCTGGACCAGTTCCCAGGTCAGGGGGCGGGGGTAGAAGACCGCCAGATATTCCTGGGAAAAGAGCACCATCCCCACCAGCAGGATCACGCCCAACAACAGGTTGGTCCCCAGGACCAGGGCGACGCCCTTTTGGCGGTCATGGTTATAGAGTTGCCCTAACCCGGGAAAGACGAAAGCCGACAGCAGAAAAGCCTTGATCCCTTGCCGCATGTCCCATTTTATCCCAAAGGTTAGCCTCCGGTCAAGAAGGCCGGGGTCCCCGTGTCGGTAGTGGGTCATTTTGAATTTTTGGGGGGATTGATTTTCTGATGGATTTGGGCATATTCGCCAGGATTCACCGGACGCTGAGAATGACCCCGGCGATGAAGGCGGGGGTTGCAGATCATGTTTGATCTTTAGAGGAAATCGCCGCCTTAGCGGATTAATTAGAAATTGACAGGACTTACAATCGGTGAAATGATTAACCCGAGATTGTTTGACACAATAATTTGAGAAAACCTCAAATTAATTATTGACATTTCCTCAAAGAATGCCGATATTAAGTCTAAAATCAGCCCGAAGCAAAATTCGGGAAATCCTCCAAGGCGGTCATAGCACCGTATTCCCCACCGTCCACTGTAAAGAGCGAATGATTGAGCGGAATGTCCAGATGGATGATCTATTGCATCTTCTTTTCTGGGGGACTGTTGAGCATGGACAAGAATTGGACGATAAAGCGCAAAACATTTTTAGGGTAACTGGGGGGGATATTGAAGGCGAGCCCCTGATCGTGGTGGTTCAGATTGTCATTGAGGACAATCGATTAAACTGCATTTCAGTCTTTTAAGGTTGCCATGAATCCGATAAAATGCCCAAGTTGTGACCAGATGCAAGAAACCACTAAGGGGGATTATCAATACCTTGAATCAGGGCTTGATAATGTCTTGATATGTGGGATAGAACTTTTTAATTGTAAAAACTGTGGCGAGAAATCAGCACTCATTCCTAATATTTTGGAAATTCATAAAACTATTGGAAAATGCCTTTTGGAACAAAAAAGGCGGCTGACGGGAAAAGAAATTAGATTTCTTCGCAAGCACATGGCTATGCGGGGAAAGGTTTTTGCGGAACTAATTGGAGTGGATAATGCTACCGTTTCTCGATGGGAAAATGGAAAGGAGAATCCATCCGATGTTGCCGACCGCTGTATCAGAATGTTTTATGCTATTACCATGAATTTACATGAAGAAGCGAATGAACTTATCAAAAATATTTTTCCGCTCATCACATCTGGACAACCGGAAATCCCTATTTTTGTCATGGCCGACAAAATGGGTAAATATATTTGTTCAAAAGAATGTCGATGAGTCTTTTAAAATCAACAAATCGGAGCGGCCTGCGGGCCGTTTTTTTATTTCTTAAGGAATTGTTTCAAATTGGGCCAATTCGGCCTTGAAAATCTCTCCTTGGTTTTTCCAGACGAGGATTTCAAACTGATACACTACCCCCGTGTCTTATTGATTCCTTGCCGGGATAGGATGTGATAGCATAAAAAGATTGTGTTCCGGAGGCCGCTGGATGAATTATAAAGAGACCCTCAATCTGCCCCGCACCGATTTTCCCATGAAAGCCGATCTGCCCCGGCGGGAGCCGTTGTTCCTGAAACGCTGGGCCGGCCTCGACCTGTACGGCCGGATCAGGGCGCAAAGTAAGGGGCGCCCCAAGTTTGTCCTGCACGACGGCCCCCCCTATGCCAACGGCCACATTCACCTGGGGCACGCCTTAAATAAGATTCTCAAGGATATCATCGTCAAGTCCCGCCAGATGACGGGCTACGACAGCCCCTACGTGCCGGGCTGGGATTGCCACGGCCTGCCCATCGAACACCAGGTGGGCAAGGAGCTGAAGGCCAAAGGCGCGAGCCTGTCTAAGGTGGAGGTCCGCCAGCGCTGCCGGGCCTACGCCGAAAAGTTCATCGACATCCAGCGCCAGGAATTTGAGCGCCTGGGGGTGCTGGGCGACTGGGACCACCCCTATCTCACCATGCGTAACGCTTACGTGGCTGAAATTTTAGAGGAATACGGCCAATTTTATTTCAGCGGCGCTATTCACCGGAGCAAAAAGCCCATCCACTGGTGCGCCACCTGCCGCACTGCCCTGGCCGAAGCCGAGGTGGAATACGAGGACCACCGCACCCCGACTATTTCCGTCAAGTTTTCTCTGGTTAAGGCCCCTGAGCACGTGCCGCAGTTAGGCCCTTACGAAAAAAACGAAAAAATTTCCCTGGTGATCTGGACTACCACCCCCTGGACGTTGCCGGCCAATCTCGCCATCGCGGTGCACCCGGACCTGGAATATGTCGGGATGGACGCGGGTGGGGAGGTCCTGGTGGTGGCCGCGGACCTGGCCGAGGGGCTGTTGAGCTCTTGGGGGCTCAAGGGGCAAGAGATTTTCAGGGTCAAGGGACGCTCCCTGGAGGGCGCTCTCTGCCGTCACCCCTGGCTGGACCAAAACTCCCAGGTTATCCTGGCGAACCACGTCACCCTGGAGGCTGGCACCGGGCTGGTGCACATCGCCCCGGGGCACGGCCAGGAGGACTACGACAGCGGCCGCCGTTATGGCCTTGAGCCCTATTCGCCGGTGGACGACGGCGGCAGGTTCACCGGGGAGGTTCCGGAGTTTGCCGGCCAAAAGGTGTGGGAGGCCAACGCCGGTATTATCGAACTCCTCCGGCAGCGCGGCCAGCTTCTGGCGGCCGCGGACCTGACCCACAGCTACCCCCACTGCTGGCGCTGCAAACAGCCCATCATCTTTAGGGCCACGGAGCAGTGGTTCATCTCCATGGCGGCCAACGATCTCAGGGGAAAGGCCCTGGCGGCCATCGACCGGGTCACCTGGATTCCCCGCTGGGGCCGGGAGCGCATCTACCAGATGGTGGAGCGGCGCCCGGACTGGTGCATCTCCCGCCAGCGGGCCTGGGGCGTGCCCATCGTGGCCTTTCACTGCCGGGAGTGTGGGGCGGTGCTCCTCACCCCGGAGATTCTTCAGGGGATCATCCAGCGGGTGCGCACCGAAGGGGCGGATTTCTGGTTCGACACCCCGGCGGCGGACCTGCTGCCTCCGGGGACCGCCTGCGCCTGCGGGGCCTCCGGCTTCAAGAAAGAGACGGACATCCTGGATGTCTGGTTCGATTCCGGGGTAAGTTGGGCCGCGGTGGTGGAACCCGACCCGGACCTGACCCTGCCCGCCGACCTCTACCTGGAGGGCTCGGACCAGCACCGGGGCTGGTTTCACTCGAGCCTCCTGACCTGCGTGGGCGCCCGGGGGCAGGCCCCCTATAAAGGGGTGCTGACCCACGGCTTCGTGGTGGACGGCGACGGGCGCAAGATGTCCAAGTCCCTGGGCAACGTCATCGCCCCCCAGGAAATCATGGACAAATACGGCGCCGAGATCCTGAGGCTGTGGGTGGCGGCGGCGGACTACCGGGACGACGTGAGGCTGTCGCCGGACATCCTGAAGCAGCTGGCCGACGCCTACCGGCGTTTCCGCAACACCGCCCGCTTCATGCTGGGAAACCTCTATGACTTCGACCCCGGGCGCCACTGGCTGGAACCGGACGCCCGGGAAGAACTGGACCGCCTGGCCCTGTCCTGGCTGGCCCAGTTGCTGGCCCGGGTCAAACGGGCCTACGAGGATTACGAATTCCACCAGGCCTTCCACCGCCTGCACCAGTTCTGCGCGGTGGAACTCAGCGCCATCTATCTGGATATTCTGAAGGACCGCCTTTACGTCTCGAAAGCTGATTCCCGGGAACGCCGCAGCGCCCAGAGCACTTTGCAAGACCTGCTCCAGGGCCTCACCCTGGCCATGGCCCCCATCCTCTCTTTTACCGCCGATGAAATCTGGGAATATATTCCCGGCTCCGGCCGCCCCGAAAGCGTCCATATGGCGAGCTTCCCCGAGGCGCCCCCGGGTTTTCCCGATGAGGCGTTGCTGGCCAAGTACGACTTCTTGCTCAAGGTGCGGGGCGAAATCAACCGCGGGCTGGAAGAGGCCCGGAAGGAAAAGCGCCTGGCCACCGCCCAGGAGGCCGCGGTGATTTTGGGGACCAGGAACGATCAACTTTATGATAAGCTAAAAGCCCAGGCGGCGGAGCTCAAAACCCTGGCCCAGGTGGCGGAACTCCAGGTGGCGCCCCAACCCCTGGGGGGCCAGGAAATTCAAGAGATTCCGGGGTTGTATGTTACCGTTCAGCCGGCGGCGGGGGAGAAATGCATCCGCTGCTGGTTCCGTTATCCAGGGGTAGGGGAAGATCCCCGGCATCCCCAGGTGTGCGCCCGCTGCCGTCAGGTCCTGGAGGGATAAGACCCTGTTAGCGTTGACATGCACCAAACTTCATCTGTACCTCATGGCAATTTTGAGCTATTTTAACCAAAAACTAAAAACCAAAAACCAAAAACGGTTCAAGACGTGCCCCGCAAATTAGCCATCCTCATGGCGCTCCTGGTGTTGGGACTGCCCCTGGATCAGGTGACCAAGGTGCTGGTGCAGCTCAAGTTGCCCCTGGGAAGCCAGGCGCCCCTCATTCCGGGCCTGCTCAACCTGGTGCACATCCGCAATAAGGGCGCGGCTTTCGGGCTGTTGTCCGGCTGGCCGGCGGAATTCGCCTGGCTGTTCTTTGTGGCCACCACCGGGTTGGTGCTGGGGGTGTTGGGTTACCTGCTGTGGCGGCTGCCCGATGACCACGGGCCGGCGGCCCTGGGTTACAGCCTGATCCTGACCGGGGCCCTGGGCAACCTGATTGACCGGGTCCGCCTGGGAGAAGTGGTGGATTTTATCGACGTGTATTGGGGGCGCTACCACTGGCCGGCTTTCAACGTGGCCGACAGCCTGGTGTGCGTGGGGACGGCAATCCTGGTGTGGGTCATTATCCGAGAAGAGAAAACCGCTGATGCATCCGATCCTGTTTGAAATCGGACCGATCAAGATATTTACCTATGGCTTCCTCCTGGCCCTGGGTTTTTTGAGCGCCATCTTCGTGGCCGGCCGGGAAGCCAGACGCCTGGGCATACCCCCCGGAAAATTTTTCGACCTCTGTTTCTATATCATCCTGGCGGCCCTGGTGGGTTCTCGTCTGCTCTATGTTTTGCTGGAGCTGCAAACCTTCCTGGCCCACCCCTTGAAAATCTTCGCCCTGTGGGAAGGGGGCCTGGTTTTCCACGGCGGCGTCATCCTGGCCTTCCTGGTGGCGGTCTTTTACATCCGCGCCCACGGCCTGCCCTGGCGCCTCACCCTGGACGCCCTGGCCGTGGGCATGCCCCTGGGGCAATTTTTCGGGCGCCTCGGCTGTTTTATGGCCGGATGTTGCTGGGGCTCCCCCTCCGACCTGCCCTGGGCCGTAGTCTTTAGCAACCCCGATACCCTCTGTCCCCTGCGGACGCCCCTGCATCCCGCCCAGCTTTACGAGGCCTTCCTGGCCCTGGGGGTCTTCGGGTTCCTTTATTGGTTCAGAACCCGCAAGCGCTTCGACGGCCAGGTGCTCCTGATGTACTTTTGCCTGGCCGGCCTGGTGCGCTTTACGGTAGAGTTTTTCCGGAGCCCCCTGGATTACCGGGGCCCGGTCTGGTTCGGCTGGATGCCCCTGACCCAGATCTTGGCCCTGGGCCTGTTCCTGGTCGCAGGCGGCCTGCTGCTCTTCTGGACCTTGCGGGCCCGGCCCCGGGCCCACGGGCAGACCTGAGGGGTTTTGGATTTTGGGTTTTAGGTTTTGGTTAAAATAAGTTGATCCGGTGACTGACCCCGAGGGGGTGACCATTGCACGCCCGCCGCTGGCTGACCGCCCTGATCGTCCTGCCGTTGCTGTTGGTGGTGCTCTTTTGGGGCGGGCACGTCTTTTTTGTCCTGCTGCTCCTGGTGGTGAACGGGCTGGCGCAGTGGGAGTTTCTGGGCATGTTCGGCCCCGAAGCCGACACCGTCCGCCGCCTGAAAGCCATTATCCTGGGATCGGTGCTCCTCCTGAGTTTTTGCACCGCCCAGCGGGTCACCACCCTGTGCAACCCAAGCGGCCCCCTCTTCGTGCTGGTGGGGATTCTCTTTGTCCTCTTCCTCTTCTACCTCATCGCCTACAGCCACATTCCCGACCTGAGCCGGGATTTGATGGTCAACGTCCTGGGCCTCCTCTATATCCCCCTGCTTTTGGGGCACTTTGTCTGGCTGCGCTACCTGAGTGACGGGCAGTGGTGGGTCTTCTGGCTCCTGATGGTAATCATGGCCGGGGATACCGGGGCGTTCTACGCCGGCCGGACCTGGGGCAAGACCAAGCTCTATCCTGAGGTGAGCCCGGGGAAGACCTGGGCCGGGGTGGCGGGGGGCACGGCCGCGGCGGTAATAGTCGGCGCGGCGTTGGGCCGCTGGGCCCTGCCCGGGATGAGCCTGGCGGGCCTG
>PEWM01000272.1:456-7603 GCA_002779455.1 Deltaproteobacteria bacterium CG07_land_8_20_14_0_80_60_11 | reverse complement strand
CTTAGCCCCTGGAAGTCCCAAGGCGGCCCGTTCCTGTTCGATTTTCTCCCAGATGGCGTGAGCCAAAACCTGATGGCCTTCCTTGTGCAGGTGGCCGCCGAAATTGGCGAAATGCGACCGGAAATCCGTCCTGGAAAAAACCTCCTGCATAGAGATATGGAAGACTCCCGGGCCTACCAGGGTTTTCCCCAGGGGGTCCAAACCGTGGTCGCTGAGGTAAAGGCCATGCCGGGGGTCTTCTTCCAGCCGGCACTGGGTGACGAGGATGAGGGGAATATGCTGTTGGCGCAGCATGGCCACATTTTCCGCCGCGGTCTCCTTCGCCAGCCGGATGCGGGCCGCGATCTCCCGGGGGTCTTGGCCCGCGGCCACCTGGGCGTCAGCGTCGTTCACGGCATATTTTAGGCGGATCGCCTCGGGCACCAGGGGCCAGAACACCTTCTCGAGCTTGGCCTCATACAGCCGCCGGAAAATAAAAACTTTCATCAGCCAGTGCCGCGGGTGCCACCCTTTGAATTCCTGGCTGCGGCGCCACTCCCGCTCATCCTCCCACTTGTTGGTGTCGTTGATGTGCAGGACGATGAGGCTGGGTTCGTACTCCATGATCTTTTTCAGCACCACCTGACAGCGGCGGGGTCCATAGCCGGGCACGGCCAGATTGATGGACTCGGCGGCAATATCGTGCCGGCGCAATTCATCGCCCAGGAACCAGGGATAGGCCGTTCTAAAGCTGGGCCCCCGGGGGACGGAGTCGCCCACCACAAAGATGCGGAAGGTTCCCGGGGGCCGATGGCGCTTAAAGGTCTGGGGGTGGAAGCGCCGCCCCCCCGCCCGGAAGAGTTCAACCGTGCCGTCGGCGGGCTCGGCGAAGCCGGCCTGGGGATTGTAGCCGTAGTCAAAGCGACCAGAAATATCCTGGGCAAAAAAGACGCGGGCCGCCACCTCCGCCAGGACCAACAGGCAGACAACCACAAGGCAGGCGGGAGTGATCAGCCGTTTCATCAGAATTGAAAATAGATAAACTCTTTATCCTGTTCCCCGGAAGAGACGATCAACAAGATCATCACGGCGTAAACCAGCCCCCGGGCCACCCCGGGGACGTGATCCAGGGTGGCTTCATCCCGGTATTTCCAGGCCAGGACCTGGAGCAGGATCAAGGGAAGGATATGGATCAGCAGCCAGATGGAGGAGGCTTGCCAGGCAAGCCCCAGGGACGAGTCCCAGTTGCTTAGGGCCCCGAACCAGATGCCCAGATGGGACACGCTGGGGCTGCGGAAAATGGCCCAGCCCACCAGGGTGAAGACCAGCATCAGGGGCACCGCCACGACATCGCGCCAGGTCCAGGCCCCGTCTTTGGCCTGAAGGCGATTGAAAGGCGGCAGCACCCGATAGAGAATGAGCAGGGCGCCGTGATAGGCCCCCCAGAGGACAAAGACCCAGTTAGCGCCGTGCCACAGGCCGGCCAGGAGCATGACGATGGCCAGATTCCGCAGGGTCTCCCACCTGGCGCCGCGATTGCCGCCCAAAGGGATGTACAGGTAGTCCCGGAACCAGGTGGACAGCGAAATGTGCCACCTGCCCCAAAATTCCGCGGGAGTGCGGGAAAAATAAGGGAACTTGAAATTTTCCATGAGGTCGATGCCCAACAGCCTGGCGGACCCCCGGGCGATATCGGTGTAACCGGAAAAATCAGCGTAAATCTGGAAGGCGAAGGCCACCACCCCGATCAGCGCCCAGTAACCGTTGAGGCTGGTCTTGGGGTCAAAGGCATAGTTGGCCAGGATGGCGCAGTTATCCGCCACAAACACCTTTTTAAAGAACCCCACCAGCATCAGGCGCAGGCCGTCCTGGACATGGGCATCCTGGAAACTGGCCCCCTTTTCCAGCTGCGGGATAAGATTCCGGCCCCGTTCGATGGGCCCCGACACCATCTGGGGAAAAAAGGCGTCGAAGGTAGCAAAGGTGAGCAGATCCGAACACGCCGGGCTCTGGCCCCGATAAACATCGATGACGTAACCCAGCGATTGGAAGGTGTAAAAGGAGATGCCCACGGGCAGGATGATTTTCAACATGCTCCAGTTGGCGTTTACGCCCACCGTTCCCAGGAGCGACTGGAATGAACCGACAAAAAAGTTGAAGTATTTGAAAAATCCCAAAATGGCCAGGCAAAAGACCACGCTCAAGATCAGGTAATATTTGGGGCGCCGGTCCCGGGCCAGGAGCCCGATGGCTTCATGGCCGCCGAAAAACGCCAACCCCATGGCGGCGCTGACCAGCAAGAGGGGTTTGGAGATGCCGGAGGCGGGCAGCCAGACATAACCCCCCAGGCACCAGGCAGCCGGCAGGAGGGCCAGACCCAGGACCTGCCAGGGGCCTTGTTTCCGGCCGGCGACGGCCAGGCCGCAATTGTAGTCGATGACCGTGGTGGCCAGCACCAGGGCCAGGAATCTGACGTCCCAACAGCCGTAGAAGAAATAGCTGCCCGCCAGCAACAACAGCAGTCGCCGTCTGGCCGGCAGGAGCCAGTAGGAGATGATGATGACGGGAAGAAAAATGAAATACTGCCAGGAAATGAAAGACATAACCTTCCAGTATAGCTATGGTTGCCAGCAAAGATGGTAGAGGCGACCCGGCGGGTCGCCCCTACTCTAGGCCATTTATCTCAGACCCCGGGTTATAAGCAACAGCTGGGTTCAACTGAAGCGATGTAAGGTCATCGCCTCGCAAACGAGACTGCCGGACATGCCTGTATGGAGAATTTGGAAGTAATTATACCCAATCCCAGGGTATAAAGTCACCCCGGGGAAAGCAAGATAATTTTTATGGACCCCCGGCCGGCCGGCCTCACAGTTTCCGGGCCATGACCAGGAGCCGGGGCTCGCCGCTGATGGGGAGAGAGTATTGGTGTTTTTCCAGGGGACCCAGGCCCAGCCGCGGCGCGGCAGACCCGGCCGCCTCCAGTTCGCCGGGGGCCAGGTGCACGCCCTTGAGGGCCAGCACCATGCCTCCCGGGGCCAGCAACGGCGCGGCCAACTCCAGCAAACGGAGGAGAAAAAAGGCGGCCCGGGAGACGACGGCCGCCACCTTCGGCTGCCATTTTTCGGCCAGGTTGGGGGTGAGGTGGGTCTGGACCACCTGGACGCCGGTCAATCCGAATCGGGCGGCCAGATACTCCAGGAAGGCGGCTTTTTTCTGGCGGGCCTCCATTAGGGTGAGGGCCACATGGGGGCGGGCCAGCTTCAGCACCAGCCCGGGGAAGCCGGCGCCGCTCCCCAGGTCCACCAGGGAGTCAGCCTCGTCCAAAAACGGCAGCACCGCCAGGGAGTCCAGAAAATGCTTGATGACGATGTCCCGGTCGGTCTTCAGCCCGGTCAAATTGATCCTGGCGTTCCAGAGCTTGAGTTCTTCCAGGTAGGTTTGCAAGCGCCCCAGGGTGGCGGGGGCCAGTTCCAGGCCCAGGGCCGCGGCGCCCGCCGTCAGGAGGGCCAGGGGGTCGGGTTCCGGGGTGTTGTGCACCATGATTGCCTTTCGTCAAGCCGATGATGAGGGACTATGGTTTTAGGGGCGGTTCGCGAACCGCCCCTACGCTTCACACCCATCCCTCCGTAGGGGCGGACCTGCGTGTCCGCCCTGGGCGCTCCCAGTTTATTTCCCCAAACAGAACTGGCCGAAGATGCGGTCCAGGATGGCCTCCCCCACTTCCTCCCCGGTGACCTCCCCCAGTTCATGGATGGCGGCGGCGAGTTCCAGGGCCACCAGTTCCCAGGGCGGGTTTTCATAAGTGGCCAGCAAATCATGGGCCTGGCCCAGATAACCCAGGCATTGCCGGAGGTGCTCATGGTGGCGGGCCTGGGTGATAACCTCCCCCTTTACCTTGAGACCGCCGCCCAGGGCCTGGGTAACGATCTCCTCTCGCAAGGCCGAGATGCCCTGGCCGGTCTTGGCGGAAATTTTCGTCAGGGGCCAGTCGGTGTATCGCGACAATTCAGCGTCGGATAGGCTCCGGGCCAGGTCGATCTTGTTGATCACCACCAGGCCCCGGCGCCCGGCCAGTTCCGCCAGGGCGACGCCATCTTCCGGGGCGGCCGGGGCGCTCGCGTCCACCAGATAGAGGACCAGATCCGCCTGCCGCAGCCTCTCCCGGGTGCGGGCGATGCCCAACTCCTCCACCCGGTCCTGGGCCGGGCGCAGGCCCGCAGTATCGCTGAAACGCACCACCACTCCCCCCAGGGTGATGGACTCCTCCACCAGATCCCGGGTGGTGCCGGGGATCTCGGTGACGATGGCCCGCTCCATGTTTAGGAGACGGTTCAACAGACTGGATTTGCCCACGTTGGGACGCCCGGCGATCACCACCAGCAGCCCCTCCCGCAGCAGCCGCCCGGCTTCATAGCTGTCGGCCAGGGCCTGGATGGACCTGAGCGTCAGGTCGAGACCCTCCTGGACCGAGGCGGGGGGCAACTCCCCGGCTTCTTCCGGAAAATCCAGGGCGGCTTCCACCCGGGCCAGGAGGTCCAGGAGATCTTGCCGCACCCGGGTCAGCCGGCGCCCCAGGCCGCCTTGCAGGTGCGCCGCCGCCACCTGGAGGTGAGTTTCGGTCCGGGCCCGGATGACCTCCAGAACTGCCTCCGCCTGGGTCAAATCGAGGCGCCCGGAAAGAAACGCCCTCAGGGTAAATTCTCCCGGGCGGGCCAGGCGCGCCCCGGCGGCCAGGGCCAGGTCAAGAATGCGCCGCAAGACCCCATAGCCCGAATGGCAGTTAATTTCCACCACGTCTTCCCGGGTATAGGTGTAAGGCGCCCGCATGAAGGTGACCAAGACCTCATCGATGATTTCACCCTGGGGGTCGACGATGTGGCCCAGATAGAGCCGGTGGGACTGGCACGTGGGGCGGGGGCGATGGGGGCGAAAGAGGCGGCGGGCGATGGCATAGGCCCGCGGGCCGCTCAGCCGGACAATGCCGATCCCCGCCTCACCGATAGGGGTGCTGATAGCCGCAATAGTATCGGCCGCATCAGGAGAAGTCATGCCGGGCCGGCGGCATCCTCCCGGCTTTCCTTCTTTCTGACCGGTGAAATGACCACCTTCTTGTAGAGGCCTTCGCCCCGGCTGATGGTCTTTAAATCCTTGTCACCCTGGAGGGCCATGTGCACAATGCGGCGATCATAGGGGTTCATGGGGTTCAGGATGACGGGCCTGCCGCTGCGCTTGACCTTCTCGCCGTACTTTTGGGCCAGCAGGGCCAGGGCCTCATGGTGGCGGGCCCGGTAGGCTTCCACGTCAATGGCGACCCTGACCTTCCTCCGGGTCTGCTTCGCCACCATCTTGGTAACGAGATATTGCAGGGCGTCCAGGGTCTGGCCTTGCTTGCCGATAAGCAGGCCTGCGTCGGCGGTGGCAATGAGCAGGTTGATCCGGTCTTCTTCCTGAGTGGCGGTGACGGTGCCCGGCTCTTGCATCTTCGCCAGGACCTGTTCCAGGATTTCTCGGGCCAGGGGCAACAGATCATCCTCCGGCTCTGCCCGCCGGGCGGCGCGAATCCTGGCTTTCCGGCCCCCCAGACCAAAAATTCCGGGAGATCCCACCGACACAATCTCTATCTCCAACTCCTCCGGAGGCGCCTGGAAATGGGCGGCGGCATTTTCGATGGCCTCTTCGGTGGTTTTGCCTTCAAACTCCAGAAACTCCATCAATACTTCCCCTGAGACCTACGTAAGGTACTTATTGGTATAGTGCTGCTGGGCGATTGACAGAACGTTGTTCACCAGCCAATAGACTACCAGACCGGAGGCGAAGTTCAGGAACATAAATGTAAAAATCAAGGGCAAGAACATCATCATCTTGGCCTGGGTGGGATCGCCGGTGGACGGCGTCATTTTTTGCTGGAGGAACATGGTGGCCCCCATGACGATGGGGGTGATGAGCAGGGGGTCCTTGGCGGACAGGTCCGCCAGCCAGACGATGTTGGTAAACGGCAGGGTGGGGATAAACGAGGCATGGCGCAGTTCGATGGCATACCCCAAGACGTTGTACAGGGCGATGAACACCGGCAGTTGCAGCACCATGGGCAAGCACCCGGCCATGGGATTGACCTTGAAGGTGCGATACAGGGCCATGAGTTCCTTGTTCATGGTCTCCTTGTCGTCTTTGTACTTTTCCCGGAGCTTGGCCACCTTGGGCTGGAGCTTCTGCATGTCCTTCATGGACTTGTAGCTCTTGTGGTTGGGATACCAGAAGACGATCCGGAGCAGGATGGTCAGGATGACAATGGCCCAGCCGTAGTTGAACGAGTAGCGTTCCAGCCAACTCAAGAATTGCAGGAGCGGTTTCCCCAGGAAGTCAAACCAGCCGAAGTTGACCGCCCGGTCCAGCCCCAGGGGCTTGAGATCGTCCAGGTTTTTCGGGCCGAAATAGAGGACGTAGGAAAACTGGGCCGCCTGCCCCGCCCCCAGGGCCTCCACGGGGGTCCTGACGCTGGCCACCATGGGCGCTTTCGGCGGCTCGCTCAGGGTGACCCAGGACTTGGCGGACTCGGGGATGATGGCGGTCATGAAGTAGCCTTCGTCCAACCCGGCCCAATCCACCTTGCCGGTATAGGTCTTGGGCTCCTTGAGCCCGCCGCTCTTGATGTCTTCCAGCTTAGTATTGATGGAGCCGTTAAACCCGAGGAAATGGAAGCGGTCGGCATCTTCTGCGGCAAAATTCTCGCTCAGGTCCAGGTTGAGTTGGCCATCCAGGGGCTGGCCGGTATTATTGGTCACCTGGACCGCCAGGTCGAAGCCGTAACTATCGCCCTTGAAAGTGAAAGTCTTGACCAGGGTCAGACCCTCGGGACTGACGCGGGTAAATTTCAGGGCGCCCGCCTCGAAGGCCTGGAGGGTCAGGGCCGACGCCGAGGCCTCATAATGGGCCAGCCCCGGCAGGTTGAAGGTTTTTCCTTCCCAACTCAGGGTCAGGGGCAACTCATTGGCATTGCCCTCCCGCACCAGGTCCTTGGATCTGATCCCGTCTGCGGCCGGGTTGAGGTAGCGCTCCGCCTCAAAACCCACCGGCCCCAATTTAAAATGATAGAGGGGCTCAAAGGGGATGCGGTCCTTATATTTCTTTAACTGGAAGCTCTTGAGCCGCCCCCCCAGCTCGGTGAATA
>PEWM01000272.1:0-409 GCA_002779455.1 Deltaproteobacteria bacterium CG07_land_8_20_14_0_80_60_11 | reverse complement strand
ATCGATTGCGGCTTACCCGGCGCGGTGGGACGCACCGCGGCCGTAGACGGAACCGGGGCCGGGGCCGGGGCCGGGGCCGTCAGTGGCGCCGCGGTGGTTTGGGTGGCAGGCGAAGGCGCCGTGGGGCGTTTGGTCTTTTCCCCGTAATAAATGAACGCCATGAACACCACGAAACTTAAGGCCAGGGCAATCAAGGCCCGTCTTTCCATAAGAAACTCCTAAGGTACCGGATCCCACCCCCCGGGGTTAAAGGGATGGCAGCGAGCCAGGCGCCGGAGGGTTAACCCGAGGCCGCGCCAGACGCCGTGGCGGCTCAGGGCCTCGGCGGCATACTGGGAACACGTCGGCGCAAACCGGCAGCAACTGGGAAACAGAGGTGAGATCAGCACCTGGTAGGCACGGATGATCA
>PEWM01000137.1:7527-14413 GCA_002779455.1 Deltaproteobacteria bacterium CG07_land_8_20_14_0_80_60_11 | reverse complement strand
AAAGGTTCGAAAGGCGCGTTCCACCTGGGCCAGGTCTTTGTAGCGCTGATGAATGGCGGCCGCGGTGGCGATTTGCCCCGGCACGTCGCTCTTGATCACATAACAGCCATCCAACTGGGTTTCATGCGTCCAGGCTGCCTGATCAATCGAAAGCCCCAGGTTCCGCTCGCTGAGTGTTACTTTGGCCCATTGGTCAATTTTAAGTAACTTGGCATAGTCGGCTAATTTGTTTCTGGCGATTTCAGGATGGGCCCGGGGGTGTTCGT
Organism: Deltaproteobacteria bacterium CG07_land_8_20_14_0_80_60_11; assembly: GCA_002779455.1. Taxonomy (GTDB): domain Bacteria; phylum Desulfobacterota; class Desulfobaccia; order Desulfobaccales; family 0-14-0-80-60-11; genus 0-14-0-80-60-11. Next base: position 14,147 of record PEWM01000137.1, on the reverse strand, counting down.
CCAGATAACGTTGTTTATCGGACAGACGTAACTGTAGGGCTGACAACTTATTCTGGCGATTGTCGGCCAACTCCGACACCCGCTGGGGATTACGCCGCAAGATATAGCGGATATTATCAATCACTACCTCAGCCAGTTCACTTTCAAAAAGATGCATTTGAAAAGCCCTGGTTTTAAGCAGTTGTCGAATCTGCGGTTTGGTAATCGCGGTAATATAATGAAACTCATGTTCGGTAAGGGCCTGTAATTGCGGCAGCTTCAACATGCCGCGGTCGCCCACCAGGGTGACCTTGCTGACCCCAAAGTTTTCTGCCAGGGTGCGAATCTGCGAGGTCACGGTTTTGGGGTCCTGGGTGTTGCCGGCAAACACCCGCACCGCCACCGGCGCGCCTTCGGGACCGGTGAGCAGTCCGATCACCAGCTGCTGCTTGCCTTTCTTGCCGTCCCGGTTGTAACCGAAAGCGGCCAAGACGTTGTTGACGCCTTCCAAGTAAGAACTGGTAACATCATAAAGAAACAGTTGCGGCGCGGCATCGTCGTAGCGCCGCCGGAAGAGACGTTGTTCAATGGCCTCCTGGTGTTGGGCCAGCCAGGCCAGGTTCTGATAAAGATGCTCCTCGGGGAAGGAGTCCAGGCCCAGGAGATCACCGGCGGCGTGGCTTTCGGCCAATCTGACGGCGCTCCGGCGCGATCCCTGGTCCATGAGCCGGGCAAAGACCTGCCACCGGGCCAGTTTGCCGGGGCGCTGGGTCCCCAGGGCCTGGGCCAACCCCAGGCGCTGCGCCACCACCTGTAAACAGCAGACCGCGCCGATCCTGGAACCCTGTTGGGCGTTTAACTCCTTGACGCTGCCCAACAGGGCCAGATCGCCTTTATGTCGCAGGGCTAGCCTGATGGCGGCGATTTCCGCCTCGGAACAATGGGAGAGATTAGCGATGGTGCGATGCTTGACCTTGCCCTCCTGCCGGTATGATTCCCGCAGCAAATACCGGCGATAGGTCTTGCCCCCCTGGGTGGAATAAGCGGCATCGAGATACATAGTGAGTACATTATTAACCAGAACTATTCTGATTGTCAAGATAAAAATCTACTAAGCCTATTTTTTTAGTGGCTACATTATTTTCTCAAAATCACGAAACATTGCGTATATTCAATCAGTTATATGATTAGTGGTCTGGAACATCCGATAAAAACGACCCGAGACCCTGGGCGCTTGCCATAATATTCTTAATCCGGAAATCAGGTTTTCCCTCCCCATAAATCAGGATTTTTATGATTTCTTTTTTTTCCCTGAGTATTAAAATGAAGGAGAATTAACGAATTTAGGATGATTTACCGAATAAGAAGTAGGGGATGGGACGCCGAATCGTCATTAGATCGGGGGCCTTGGCAGCCGTCTCGGCTCGCCAAACCAGCCGTTGGAGGGCAGTTTTGACCCATGACCCCTTTCACCCGGAGGTTCACCCATGCGATCCGTCGGATCATTTTTCCTATCAGTTTAAGCCATGAATCCAGGAATCGGGCTGTGGTTTCGGGCCGGGGTGCTTTGTATCGGGATGCTATGGATCTTGGGGTGCGGTTCGCTCGTCACCGCCCGTTCGAGCACATTGTCGGCCATTGCCAATCCTGCTTCTCCGCACCACACGGATTATCTGGAATATCGGCAAGGGCGCCTCACGGAAGGGCAACTGATGGACCGCCTGCCCCATATGGCGATGGTCGGCGACAGTCTGAGCCGGGATTTTTATGTGTCCTCCCTCCCCAGCTGCGTATGGCGTTCCAAGATGAACCATGGTCACGACTGGTTTCTCGACACCGACCCGTCCGCCAACAGTATATACAGCGTTTATGAGCGACTTGCCCAGGAAACGCCATTGGTGGCCTGTGAATACTCGAGCGTGGGAGGCAGGGTTGATTCAGGTGGAGGCGGGAAACGCTTCCTCGGGTCCTGGTTTCCCCTCAATTTCTCCCAACAGGTAGATTTGATTTTAAAGGAGAAACGGTTCCCGGATTTGGTGTTACTCTGGATCGGGCACAACAACTTGCACTGGGAGTGGTTTGTGGATCCCCGCCGGCCGGAGGAGATCGAAACCGGGTTGCAAAAAATGGCCGCCAATTTTCGCAAGGACTATGAGCGACAGCTTGGCCGCCTGGTGGAACGGGCGCAGGAGCAAAAACCGCGGCGGGCTTTCATCATATTCGGCCTCGTAAATTTCAAGAGTTTTTTCGAAGCCAGGGACGCGGCGGAACGACTCCGGAAAGAGAATCCGAAGCTATATCCCTATTTTGAGGTGGACTATAAGCACTACGAGTCCATGAAACCGGAGTATCGGGGAAACATGATGAAGCTCGCCCTGATGATCAACGAGGAGCTGCGCGCCATGGTGGGCGAGTTCAACAGGAAATTGGGCGGCGATTCACCGGTGCGCCTCGAGTACTCGGACGCCCTGGCGACCATTGATCTCGGCGGCGTGGAAGCGATTCACCGAATCGACGCCTGGCATCCTTCTATCAAAGGACACAACGTGCTCGCCGAGGCCGCGTTTGGCGCCCTGCGCCCCAGCCTGAATTTCCTTGGAATCGTTCAGCTCCAGAAAAGTGCTGATTCAAGATAAGACCCATCAACCGAACATTTTTATGGTCCGTCAATAACGAGGCGCCCTTGCCTTCCATCGAGGAACAGATTGCCCAGCTTCGTTCAGCCATCAGCGCCCAGGAGACGCTGCGGCCCACCCTTGGCGATGGCGTGGTTGAGGTCACCCTCAAGGCTCTTCGCACTCAGCTTGACTCCCTTCTCGCCGAGCAGCAGGACGAAGCCCAGCCGAAACCAGGGCCGTCACCAGAGGCCCTGCTCGCACAGCTCCAGAGCTATGTTCCGAAACAATTGGCCGACAAGACGCGTGCCGCAGGGCAAATCGAGGGCGAACGCCGACAGGTCACGGTCGTTTTTGCAGACATTTCCGGCTTTACCGCGCTCTCCGAACGGCTCGACGCCGAGGACGTTGCCAGCCTCGTCAACGACTGCTTAAAGGAACTCGCCCTGGCGGTTTACCAATATGAAGGCATGGTCGACAAGTTCATCGGGGACTGCATCATGGCCGTCTTCGGCGCTCCCATCGCCCTGGAAGATGACGCGGAACGCGCGCTGCGCGCCACCATTGCCATGCGCGAAAATCTCCAGAGATTCAACCGTCGCTGGATCGAGAAACTGGGCCAACCTCTGGACGTGCACATCGGGGTCAACACGGGAATGGTGATTGCAGGGAACATCGGCAACGACCTGCGGATGAGCTACACCGTGATGGGCGATACCGTCAATGTCGCGGCACGGCTGGAGGACGCCGCCAAAGCGGGCCAGATTTTCGTGAGCCGCACCACCTACCGTCTGACCCGCGGCGCCTTTGCCTTCCAGGAAATGGACCCCATCAAGGTCAAAGGCAAACGAGAGCCGTTGACGGTCTATGAGCTCCTCCATGCGAAACTGCAGCCGGACAAGGCCCGCGGGGTCGAAGGATTGTCCTCCCCTCTCGTCGGCCGCAAGGCGGAGCGCCAAGCGCTGGTTGAATGCCTTGAAAAACTCCAAACCGGCAGGGGGCAGGTTGCCGCGATTCTTGGCGAGGCCGGGATTGGCAAGAGCCGCCTGCTCGCCGAAATCCGCCGGCGTGAAGGGAAGGACCTGACCTGGCTTGAAGGCCGTTGTTTTGCCTTCAGCAGGTCCCTCGGTTACGGGGCGTTTTTGGACCTCTTGCGCCGTTATGCCGGTATCGCCGACGAAGACGCGGAAGCCGAAGCCGCCGCCAGCCTGAAAGCGCGGCTGCACGGCATTTTGCCGGGCGATGTGGAGATTTATGCCGTACTGGCGCAACTGCTTTCCATGCGCCTCGACAGCCAGGAGACGGCTGCCGTCGGCGCCGTCACCGGGGAAGCCTTTCGCGATCGTTTATTTGCCGTATTGGAGCGGCTGCTGCTCGCACTGGCGAAACAAAAGCCCGTTGTCGTGGTGTTGGAAGACTTGCATTGGGCCGATCATAGTTCGCTGGAACTGCTGGACCATCTCTTGCGACTGATTACTCAAGCCCCCATTGCCTTCGTATTGCTCAGCCGTCCGAAACAGGAATCATCTGGAAACTGGGAAAAACTTGGTCCCGCACTGGAGGGTTATCGACCGTATCTTCTGGAAATCCCGCTCAAGCCATTATCCGGCGAGGCGAGCGGCGATCTGGTGCGCAGACTTCTCGATGGCAGCATGCTTCCCAAAAAACTATCGGAGGTCATTCAGAACAAGTCGGAGGGTAATCCTTTCTTTGTCGAGGAGGTCCTCAGGTCGCTGATTGAGCGCGGGGTTCTGGCGCGTGAAAATGGAGTCTGGAAAGTCACCGATCTGGTCGAGAACATCCAGGTGCCTGACTCCCTCCAGGGAGTGCTGCTTTCCCGTCTGGATCGCCTTCCCGAGGAAACCAAACGGGTGATCCAAAAGGCGGCGGTCATCGGGCGCGTATTTCTTTTCCGGGTGCTCGAACACATGGCGCGCGAGGAAACCGGGTTGGAATCCCAAATGGCTTTGCTCGAAGACGCGGCCCTGGTCCGGGAGCGGGCGCGGGTGCCTGAAATTGAATATGTCTTTAACCACGCCCTGGCGCAGGAGGTCGCCTATCAAACGCTTCTGGCTCCAGCGCGCAAACTTCTGCATCAAAAAGTCGGGAAAGCGATGGAAGCCATTTTTTCCGAGCGGATTGACCAGTACAGGGCTCTCCTGGCCTATCACTTCTTCAAGGGGGAAGACTGGGAAAGGGCATTCGAGTATTCTGCCGGCGAAGCGGACGCCGCGGTACAGATCTACGCCTACGCCGAGGCTCGCGAACATTATCATCGCGCCTTGGACAGCCTCAAACATCTGCCCGATAACGCCTCAAACCGTCAAAAGCAGGTGGACATCAGTGTCCGGCTGGTGAATGTCTCCCTCCAGTCTGAATCGCCTGAAAAAAACCTGGCGATTTTGACGGAGGCCGAAAACCTGGCCTCCTCGCTGGCGGATGAAGCGCGCCTGGCGCGTGTCCAGCTTTGGATCGGGAGGGTGCATTATCTGGCGGGACGATTGCCGGAGGCAATTTCGTATTTCCAAAAGGTGCTGGCGGTGGCGCCAGAATTTGGCGATCCCGAGTTGCTGGCCCTGCCGGGAGCCGTCATCGGACGCGTTCTGGTCCTACAAGGCCAGTTTGCGAAGGCCCACCAACTATTGGAAAGGACCGTACCCCTGCTCGAGGCCACCAAGAACCGCCACGAGCTGTTGTTCGCCTGCTTGTACCGCGGGGTTTCCCGCGTCTTTCTTGGCGATTACGCCGCCGGAGCCGCTGAACTCGACCAGGTCCTGAAAATGGCCCAGGCAAGCCGCAATCAAAACGCTGAAACCATGGCACACACGGCCCTTGCCATGGCCCGCGTCGTCGCCGGCAAATACCCTGAGGCCATGGGAGCCGCCCAGGCTGCGCTTGCGGTTGCGGAGAAGAGCGGCGATAAGATGTTTTGTTACTCCAGCAATTCGTTCATGGCATGGGCGCTGACGGGATTGGGAGAGCATCAGCGCGCCCTTGAACATTGGTCCGCCGCTCATAAAGCCGCCCGGCTTTTGGGCGGCCGCCTTTTGCTCGGTGAATGGCTGGCTGCCATCGAAAGCGACACCCTGCTTAGAGCAGGAGATATTCCTGCCGCCCTGAAAAAAGGCGAGGAAGCCCTGGCTATCGCCAAAGCGGCGGGCAGCCTCATCGCGGAGGCTTTGTCCGAAAGCGCCATCGGCAATGCCCTGGCGGCCGGCCCCACGCCAGACCATAAAAACGCCGAAGCTCATCTGGCAAGAAGCCTGTCGTTGCTGGAAAGCATTGGCGCCAAATTCGAGCTGGCGCGCGTTTCGCTGGCGCTGGGCCGGGTCCGCATCGGACGGGAAGATTGGGAGGGCGCCTCAAAACTGCTGCGGCAGGCCTCCGCCCTCGCCTCCGATTGCTCGCTTCAACTGGAGGAAGCCAAGGCACGGGACCTGTTGCAAGAAATCGAGACGGCCCGGGTTCAGGATTCGGCCGGGTGAACGAGGTTTTGCAGCGGTTCGCCTGGCGCAACTGGCTCGATATTTTCCGCAGTTTTCGCCCTGTCCCCCCGAATAATTCGATCGCGGTGGTGCCGGGTGTCCAATCTCAAGGTGCAGCGTGACTATCACCAGGCCATGGCGGTAGTCATGCAGAGGACTGGATGATCCCGGCTGAAAACATGACGGCAGCAGGTTTTATGCATCGAACCCGGGAAGGGGGGCTATGTCAAAAACTGCTTGACAGCCAGGAAATGATGCGAGAAAAAAGAAGTACCTAACCCACCACAATCTATAGAAAAAACAGACTTTATTACGTACAGCTTGCCACTATCACAACTTCACAAAAAATCCAACTAGTTGAAGCTATGATCTAGATAACCGCCAGGGGCGCAGGCCGCTGGTGAGGAGGTAGAGAACGGCCAGCATTAGGACGATGGTGGCCCCGGAAGGAAAGTCGATGGCGTAGGACAGGATCAGGCCCCCCACTGCGGACCCTACCGCTACGCCGGTTGAGACCCACACCATGGTTTTAAGCTGCCGG
>PEWM01000137.1:3662-7516 GCA_002779455.1 Deltaproteobacteria bacterium CG07_land_8_20_14_0_80_60_11 | reverse complement strand
GCCGTAACCGGCACCCCGCTCACCCAGGCCATCTCCTCATCGAAAGATAAGAAAACGATTTCCTTGAAAAAGGCCAGGATAACGGCCAGAACCCCAACGGTGACCACCAGGATTTGCCACAACTGCCGGGCGCCGATGGCCAGGATGTTGCCGAAGAGAAAGCCGAAAACATCGACGTTATAGGCCCGGGAGAGGTGCAGGAAGACCAGGCCCAGGGCCATGGAGGCCGCGAAAAAGATGCCGATGGCGGTATCTTCCTCCACCGTGGTGCGGGTCTGGGCGTACTCAATGAGCAGGGCCACCATCAGGGCAAAGCCGATGCCGGTCCACAAGGGATCGACGCCTAAGAGGAACCCGAGGGCCACCCCGCCAAAGGCCGAGTGCGAGATGCCCACCCCGATGAAGGCCATGCGCCGCAGCACCACGAAGGTGGAGAGCACCCCGCACAGCAGGCTCACCAGGATGCCCGCCACCAGGGCCCGCTGGAGAAACCCCAGGGTGAACAGATCAATCATCATGGGTCTTCACCACCCGGTGGGGGATTTCGCCGTGAAACAGGTATTCCACCGCGCAGCCGAAGGTGCTCTCGAGCCCCAGACGGCCGATGGGCGGGGGTTGATGCACGTGAATCCGCCGGTTGATGCAGACCACGTCGTCCATATGGCGGGCCACGGCGCCGATATCGTGGGAGACGATGAGGACCGTGAGGTTCAGCTTTTCTCTGAGGGTATTGACCAGCTCGAAGATGTCGTCCTGAACACAGGCGTCCAGGGACACCATGGGCTCGTCCAGCACCAGGAGCCGGGGTTCCACGTTCAGGGCCCGGGCGATGAAGACCCGCTGCTGCTCCCCCCCGGAAAGATCGCCGATGAGCCGGTCCGCCAGGTGGGAGATCCCCAGGTCCTCCAGCCGGCGTCGGGCCATATCCCGGTCTTCCCGGCGGGGCCGTTTGAGCAGGCCGATGCGGCCGTAGCGGCCCATGAGCACCACGTCCAGAACGGTGACGGGGAAGCGGGGGTTTCCCAGGGGCCGCTGCGGCAGGTAGCCCACCACGTCGCCATGATGCCGCAGCTTTTCCGGGGGTTCGCCGAAGACCCGCACCCTGCCCCGCTGGGGCCGAATCAACCCGAGGATCGCCTTGAGCAGGGTGCTTTTGCCGGCGCCGTTGGGGCCCAGGATACCCACGTACCGGCCGGCCTCGATGGTAAGGTTGACATCCTCGAGGATCACGGCGCCGTTGAAATTAACCCACACTCCCTCAAGCTTAACGGCGGTTTCGCCCATCTCCGGCGCCCTCATCGCAGGGCCTCATCCAGCGCCGCCAGATTGGCGCGCATCATCTGCAGATAATCGGAGCCGTAGGGCGGCGCCCCACCCATGGGGTCGAGCCTCAGGACCTTCACCCCGGCCTCCTGGGCGATCACCTCCGCCACCCGGGGATTGAGCTGGGGTTCGGCGAACACCACCCTGATCCCATAGCGGCGGATGGCGGCCACCAGGTCCTGGAGATGGCGGGGCGTCGGTTCCCGGCCGGGAGCGGCTTCAATGGTCCCGACCTCATGGAGATTGTACCGGCGGGCGAAATAGGAGAAGGCCGGGTGAGAGGTGACATAATCCCGGAGACGCCATTTCTGGGCATGCTGTTTAATCTCCCGGTCCAGGGCGGCCAACTTAGCCTGATAATCTTTGAAATTGGCTTCATATTGAGCCCGGTGGCCGGGGTCCGCCTGGATCAGGGCCCCGGCGATTTTAACACAAATCTCCTGGGCCAGGGCCGGGTCCAGCCAGATATGGGGATTGCCGGCCAGGTGGGTTTCGGGCGCGCCCTCCTTATCTGGATGTTGCCCGGTGTGGCCCTGGGCCTTGGCGGCCTCGTGGCCGTGATGAGGCTCGTCCAGGCCCAGCAGCGGGATACCCTGGGCAGCCTCCACCACCATCAGGTTTTTGGAGCCCCGGGAGCGCAACAACCTGGCGGCCCAGGGTTCCAGGCCGGCGCCGATATAAACGAACACCCGGGCCCGGGCGGCCCGGGCCATCACCGATGGGGCCGGTTCAAAGGCGTGAGGGCTGGCCCCCGGGGGAATCAGCACCTGGACCTGGACCAGGTCGCCGCCGAGCCTCTGGCAGAAGTCGCCCAGGGGCACAATGGTGGCGGCCACCAGGAGCTTGCCGGCGGGGGGCGCGGCCGCGGCCGGGCCGATCAGGAGGGCCAGACCCCAGGCAGCCAGACAGGCTATCAGGATAAAGCCCCGGAGCCGGAAATCGGTTTTGGGGCGCGACCGAAGGCAACGCAGTTGCTTTACGAAATATCCCGGCATTTGTGGCAGACTCCTTCCACCTTAATATCGATATGATCCGCCCGGTTGCCCACGGGTCCCTGCAACTCGGTCCATATCCGGTTGAGGGCCACCGGTTCCAGGCATTGGACCTCCCGGCAGGTCTGGCACTGGAAGTGGGGGTGGGGCGGGTGGTGCTCGCAGGCCAGTTCAAAGTGGTTTACCCGGCCCTCCAGGGAGAGCTTCCGCACCATGCCCCGGCGGGTAAAATCCTCCAGGATGCGGTAGACCGTGACTTTGTTCACCCGGCGGCGGGCCCGGATCAGCTCCAGGATCTCCTGGGCCCGGAGGGCCCGGGGGGCCTCCCCCAGGATCTCCAGCACCGCCAGGCGCACCGGGGTGGCCCGTAGGCCTTCCAGGGCCAGCCACCGGGAAAAATTGCAACGATCGCTCATGAAAAATCTAATAATCGAAAATCAACTGAGTTGCAAGTATAAAGTTTGGGGTGGGGATTGGAAAGAGGGCAGGTGAGGGGAACTACCGGGCAAATCTCCTGGAGGGCTGAGGCGACGCCGGCTCTTCACTTTCCCTTTCCGGCGGGGCCGCAATTTCCGGAGAGATGTGGTGTAAGGCCGCGAGCCTGCGGAGAATCCGGGTCAGGCTGGCCTCGGGGTCCTCGCGGTGGGTTGTGACCTCAATATCCGGCCGCACCGGGGTCTCAAAGACATCGTCAATTCCGGTAAAATGTTGGATTTTCCCGGCCAGGGTCTGGCGCTAGAGGCCTTTGGGGTCACGGCGGATGCAGACTTCCAAGGGGCAGTTGAGGTAAACTTCGATATATTTGCCAATGGTGGCCCGCACTTCTTCCCGAATGGCGTGGTAGGGGCAGATGGCCGCCACGATGGCCACTACCGATTGGCGGACCAGGTTTTGAGCCATCGCCGCGATACGCCGCAGGTTGGTCACCCGGTCCCCGGAGGTAAAGCCCAACCCCTTGCTCAGGGTAGTCCGCATGATGTCGCCGTCCAGGACCTCGACCGTGAAGCCCCGTTGCGCCAGCGCCCGGGCCAGGGTGGTTTTTCCCGGGAAGAGGCGCGGCCTGGACCCCGGACCTCACGGTTTCAGCCCCGGCGGAGCAATCGGCTCAGGGACCCGGGAACAAAAAATTGAATCCCGCCAGAAATTAATTATATCGTAGTAATTACAATAATTTAAACAAATAAAACTGGCGGCTGGGGTTGGCGCGGTACAATTAGCGGTACAATTAATTGAACCGAAACAAGAGCGCTAAAAGGGTAACATGCTGAATAAATTACAAAAATAAGGTGTCAGAGAAGATGGCACGCTTTCTGCATGTATTATGGTCAGGTGTATATGGACCCTATTAAGGTACCCACATCCCCCCCTTAATCAAAGTTCATATACCATTTTCTCCTTTCACCGACTGGCCGGATACCTCCCCCATCCGGCCAGTTTTTTTTGGGGCCCTGGTCGGGGTCACCTCTGAGGCGACGGGACTGCCGGCTGACGCAATTTTCGGGCCGGTCACGGTGCCAAGGACTCTTCCTGGAGGGCCAG
>PEWM01000137.1:0-3624 GCA_002779455.1 Deltaproteobacteria bacterium CG07_land_8_20_14_0_80_60_11 | reverse complement strand
CAAAAAACTCCTGCAGGGCGATCAGGAAAGGGTTGGTCGCAAAAACCTCCTGCAACCCCACCCGGTCTCCCAGGTCGGGGAATTTCAAGTCGACCTTGAAGTGGCCCGCCATCTCTTGAAAAACCTCCAACTGCTGGATCTCCGCCTGTCGCATCTGGCCTTCAATCTGAAACAGCAGCTTGCGCAACCGCGTCAGGTAATCTTCCCGTTCCTGGTAGTCCCGCTTTTGGTGCCGGAGAAAGCTCACGTGCTGCTGGCGCAACAGGGTGCTGTAGGGGATAATTTTGCTCATGGGCCGCAATTCTCCTGGGGAAAAGATATCATCTCTACTTGCGGATTTAAATGAAAAAGGGTAAATTTTTAGGTTATGAGCGAGCAAGTTAGCCTGGATTTCGACAAAATGGGGGGTCTCCTGCCAGCCATCGTCCAGGACGCGGACACGGGTGACGTGCTGATGCTGGCGTTCATGAACCTGGAGGCCTGGGAACGCACCCTCACTACCGGCGAGGCCCATTATTACAGCCGCACCCGCGCGGCGATCTGGCGCAAGGGGGGCACTTCCGGCCACGTACAGCGGGTCAAGGAGATCTTCCTGGACTGCGACCGGGACACGGTGCTCCTGAAGGTGGAGCAGGTGGGCGGCGCCGCCTGCCATACCGGTCACCGGAGCTGCTTCTATCGCCGGCGGCAAGGGGACGGCTGGCAGGTGGTGGGCTCCCCAATCTTTGATCCCAAGGAGGTGTACGGGGGTGGATAAGCTACGGTTGGGCGTCCCCAAAGGCAGTCTGGAGAAAGCGACCCTGGAACTCTTCCGGCGTTCCGGTTGGCATATTCAGGTCAATGGCCGGAGTTACTTTCCGGATATCGATGACCCGGAGATCACCTGCTCCATGTGCCGGGCCCAGGAGATGAGCCGCTACGTGGAGAACGGCGCCCTGGACTGCGGCATCACCGGCCGGGACTGGATCATGGAGAACGACTCCAAAGTCACGGTGGTGGCGGACCTCATGTACTCCAAGGCCAGCCTCAACCCGGTGCGCTGGGTGGTGGCGGTGCCGGCTGACTCCGAAATCCGCAGCCTGCGAGACCTGGCGGGCAAGAAAATCGCCACCGAACTGGTGAACTATAGCCGGCGCTATTTTAAGGAGCGCCAGATCCCGGTCACGATAGAGTTTTCCTGGGGGGCCACCGAGGCCAAGGTGGCCGCGGGGCTGGTCGACGCCATCGTCGAGGTCACCGAGACCGGCAGCACCATCCGGGCCCACGGCCTCAAGATCATCCACGAACTCTTCCAGAGCAACACCCAGTTCATCGCCAATACCCAGGTGTGGGAGTCCGACGCCGCCAAGCGGGAGAAGATGGAGAACCTCAACCTGCTGCTCCTGGGGGCCCTCCGGGCCGAACGCATGGTGGGCCTCAAGATGAACATCCCGGAGCAGCAGTTGAAGGACATCATCCCCCTGCTGCCCAGCCTGCTGGCCCCCACCATCGCCAGCCTCTACGAGACCGACTGGTACTCGGTGGAGGTGGTGGTGAACCAGGGGGAGGTGCGGACTTTGATCCCGCGCCTCATCCGGGCCGGGGCCCAGGGCATCGTGGAGTACCCGCTGCATAAAGTTATTTAAGGAAGATGAACCGGCCGGGGCGACGGCGCCTGAACCTCTGGAAGCCACGGGCTAAGGCCGCCACCGGGGGGGATCAGCGGGCGCCAGGCGGGTGTGGGGAACCGGCCCTCAGGCCGGTGACCGAAATCGTGGCGAGGTTGAGGGGATGCCTGGAAAAAAGGGGAGAGTAACCATAGGTTGGTGAAAGGGGGCGGGGTTAATCCCAGGCCCCTCTTTATCTACGGCAGATCTTGAACTAGCTTCGGGTCTACCAGCATCATCTTGCCGTTCGCCATCTTGACCCATAAGGCTTCTTCGGGGTTGGCGCCGACCGGCAGACGGTCCACGGTGTATTTGATGTTGGGGCCGGTGTCTTTAACCAGTGCCGCGTTAGCGCCGGTATTGCTGACTCCCCCGGTCCATTTGCACGGGAGGCCGGAATATTTATAGTCGGCGTGATCTTTTTTACTGCTGGTGGTTTTTTCCTCTTTCTCGATAACTTGCCCCTGGGGGCCAACCTCTTTGGTTTTCTTAACTGAATCTGTGGTGCTGGTGCCGGGTTGCTGTGCCGGCCCCAACTGGACCCCGGTCTGAGCATAGACCAGCGGGGCAGGGGTGAACATCAAGATCATTAACCCCAACCAACAAACGGCTTTCATTCTGTTTGCCTCCACTCAGCTTATCGGCACAAACTGAATGACCTTAAATCCAGGGTAAGCTTATTTTCAGGTTCACCGTGTGGCCCGTAAACTGCCCCGATCCCGAGTCCCTCTTTCGGGCTCAGCCCCGCCAACCGCATAGGGGGCCAGGGTGGGCGCCCCCTGGCGTCCGCCCAACGGCCTTTAATACAGTTTTCTGTTTTCGGTTTTCTGTTTTCGGTAAAAGAATAAGGCAATATCAGGGAGTTATGTTGATGATTTGATGCAGCTTAATGAGAAAATGGTATAAGAGGCAATCAGAGCTGCCGGCCTTGATGCTCAGCCCAGGGTAGTATCCCGGTTGGCGCAGTTGTTACCGGGGAATTCCGGGGGATTTTCCTGAGGGCTTGGTCGAGGGTTTCCCGGGAAAACTCGTGGCGGCTCAGACCTTCCCGCCAATTCAGTTGCCTTTTCCCCCCTCCTGCGATATAAATTGCGTTAAAACTCTTGTACATCTAGGTGGTAACGTTGAGCCAGAAGCAGATCGGCATCCTGGGTACCGGGGCCTATGTACCCGAAGCGGTCCTGACCAATCAGGACCTGGAAAAGCTGGTGGCGACCTCGGCGGAATGGATTGTGGAGCGCAGCGGTATCCATGAACGGCGGATTGCCGCCCCGGAGGAGGACAGCGTCACCATGGCGGTGCAGGCTAGCCGCCGGGCTTTGGCGGATTCGGGGATAGAGCCGGAGCAGTTGAGCTACATCATCCTGGGCACCAACACCCCGCCCCACATTTTCCCCGCCGGGGCCATCCGGGTCCAGGAGGAGTTGGGGATCGGCGGGAAGGCCGCGGCCTTCGATCTCCAGGCAGGCTGCTGCGGCTTCAACTACGCCCTGTACGTGGGGGAGCGCCTGGTGGCCCCGGAAGGCGCCTATGCCCTGGTCATCGGCTCAGATACCAACTCCCGCTTCACGGACTGGACCGATCGGGCCACCTGCATGCTCTTCGGGGATGGGGCCGGGGCAGTGGTGGTGGGTCCAAGCCCCCGGGGCCGCATCATCAAATCGTTCATCGCCTCCAAACTGAATATGAACCTGTTTTGCGAAACCGAATTCGACCGAGAGGTGAGCCCCTTTCTCCCTATTCAGACCCATACCGAGCGTCATTTCCTCCAGATGGACGGGCGGGATATTTTTAAGTTTGCGGTGAACGCCGTGAAGGAATCCATTCCCCGGATCCTGGAGATGGCCGGCATGACCCAACAGGACATCGACTATCTGATCATCCACCAGGGTAACTACCGCATCCTGGAGGCGGGCGCCAGATTCGCCCGGGTGCCCATGGACAAGGTCTTCGTCAACATCCACCGCTACGGCAACAC
>PEWM01000271.1 GCA_002779455.1 Deltaproteobacteria bacterium CG07_land_8_20_14_0_80_60_11 | reverse complement strand
TCAGCCCTTAGCCCTCTCCCCAACATCATTTTTTCATTTCTTCTACGCTGCCAGTTTCTCTACCTTGACGGCGCAGACCTTGTATTCCGGGATCTTGGCCACCGGGTCGTAGGCCGAGTTGGTGAGGACGTTGGCCGCGGTTTCGGCGAAGTGGAAGGGGATGAAGACCACGCCCCGGTTCACTTTGCCGCTGATTTTGGCCTTGATCTGGATCTCGCCCCGGCGGGAGCTGACCTTGACCCGCTCCCCGTCCTTGATGGCCATGGCCTTGGCGTCCGCAAGGCTGATTTCCACGTAACCCTCGGGCAATTCGTGGTGCAGGGTGGGGGAGACCCGGGTCATGGTGCCGGAGTGGTAGTGCATGAAGACCCGCCCGGTGGAGAGCCACATGGGATAGTCACCGTCGACCACCTCCGCCGGCGGCTTGTAGTCGATGGCCGTGAAGGCGCCCTTGCCCCGGCTGAAGCGGTCCTTGTGCAGGAAGGTGGTGCCGGGGTGCTCCTCGGTGGGGCAGGGCCACTGCAGGCCGGTAGCTTCCAGGCGTTTATAGGTCATGCCCGCATAGCTGGGAGTGAGCTGCCGGATTTCCTCGAAGATGGCCTCCGGGGAGTCATAATGCATGGGGTAGCCGCAGCGGGTGGACAGGTCCTGGGTGATTACCCAGTCGGGCCGGGACTCCCCCACCGGCGGGATGGCCTGGCGCACCAGGAGGACCCGGCGTTCGGTGTTGCTGAAGGTACCGTCTTTCTCGGCGAAAGAAGTTCCGGGCAGGACCAGGGTGGCGTTTTTGGCCGTCTGGGTCAGGAAGATGTCCTGGACGATAAAAACATCGAGTTTTTTCAGGGCCGACTCCACGTGGTGCAGGTCCGGGTCGGTGACCAGGGGGTTTTCGCCTACGATGTAGAGGGCCTTGATCTTGCCTGCATCGATGCCGCTAAACATGTCCAGGATGGTGAGCCCGGGTTTTTTGGGGAGGTCTTTTCCCCAGGCCTCGGAAAATTTCTTGTTGGCGGCTTCGTCGGCCACGGGTTGATAGCCCGAGAAGACGTTGGGCAGGCCGCCCATGTCGCAGGCCCCCTGGACGTTGTTCTGGCCCCGAAGGGGATTAACGCCGCCGGAGGCCACCCCGACGTTGCCGGTAAGCATGGCCAGGTTGGCGCACGACTTGACATTGTCCACGCCGGTGGTGTGCTGGGTGATCCCCATGGCGTAGACGATGGAGGCGGGCTTGTTCTTGGCGTACATCTCGGCCATCCGGCGCAGGGTGGCGGCGTCGATGCCGGTGATCTGGGCCACTTTATCCGGGGGATAGTCCTTAAGCCGGGCCGCCATGGCCTCGAAACCCTCGGTGCGCCCGGCGACGTATGCCTTATCGTGCCAGCCTTCCTTGATAATAATGTGCATCAGGCCGTTGATCAGGGCGACGTCGGTACCCAGGCGGTGCTGCACCGCGATATCCGCCAGAAAGGCCATCTGGGTGGAACGGGGATCGGCCACGATGACCTTGGCGCCATTTTTTTGCCCCCGGTAGATCCACTTGGCGACCATGGGATGGTTTTCGGTGGTGTTGGAACCGATAATGAAGATGCATTTGGCATCTGCCAACTCCGGGATGGAGTTGGTCATGGCGCCGGAGCCAAAAGCCGCGGCCAGACCGACCACGGTGGAGCTGTGTCAGAGACGGGCGCAGTGATCGACGTTATTGGTGCCGATGGCGGCCCGGGCAAATTTCTGGATAAGGTAGTTTTCTTCGTTGGTGACCTTGGCGGAGGACAGCACCGCCACCGCGTCGGGGCCGTATTTTTCCACGACCTGTTTTAAGCCCTGGGCCGCGGTGTCCATGGCTTCGTCCCAACTCACCGGCGCCAGCTTGCCATCCTGGCGCTTGAGCGGCTGTTTCAGCCGCTGGTCACTGCCGATAAACTCGTGAATATTCCAACCCTTGATGCACAGGCTGCCCTGGCTCACCGGGTGGGTTTTCACCGGCAGGGTGGAGATCACCTTGTCATCCAATACCTCCAGGAGGAGGCCGCAGCCGCAGCCGCAGTAAGAACAGGTGGTGTTGACGGTGCGAAAGTCCATGGCGATACTCCTAACTTATTCATTCACTCTCTATAAGCTTACACCCCGACTTTGTGGAAAAATTCACGTTTCATATTAGCACAATTTTAGGGCCAGTCAAGGGAAGAAAATAATCCGACCTCAGGATGCGAGCTTTTTTCGATTTTGGTTTATTCGGATTAAGCGTACTTTTTGACCGAACCGGAGGTGGCCAACCCTTTGAACCACCATTGGCCAAATGCAGGCAGAAATTCTCGGACATCGCGGCTGATGAGGGTTTGCGGAGATGGGGCGAGGTCCGCGTCTAAGGGGAAGGGCCGGATGGCGGGGTCCGGCCGGAAGGGTCGACAAAATCTGCAAAAGCCGATGGTTAAAGACGAGCCGAGGCCGCGTGCGGGGCAGTTTCATCCCGGCAGGCAATTTTCCCCTTGACAAGTGCGCCGATTTTTAAGACAAATTTAGAGCGAGCGGGAATAACTCAGCGGTAGAGTGCGACCTTGCCAAGGTCGAAGTCGCGGGTTCAAATCCCGTTTCCCGCTCCAGAGGCGGCATAGCCAAGAGGTAAGGCAGCGGTCTGCAAAACCGTTATTCTCCAGTTCGAATCTGGATGCCGCCTCCAGCTATTCCAGGTAGTTAGCCCTCCTTTTCCTTCCCTGAAAATCTCCTGGTGTCCATATAGGTGTTCATCGTTACCGATTTTCCCCCACCAGAGCCTTGAGTTCATCCTTGCTCACCGTGTTGTACCTCTTGAAAACATTCATGGTCTCGCTAAAGACCCGGAAAAAATTCGTCCGATTTTAGGGGTGGGCCAAAGACTCATGCATGACTGACCTGAAAAGTTGAGGTGGTGGTGCGCAGTGCGCTCACGGCTCACGGCTTACAAAAACTTCGGCTGGCGCTTCTCCAGAAAGGCCCTGGCTCCCTCGTGGGCATCGGGGGAGGCAAAGCACAGGGCGAAGCTGTCGACCTCCAGGAGGCAGGCATTCTTGAGGTCCAGGTCAAAACCCCGGTCGATGGCAGCCTTGGCGGCCGCCAGTGACACCCGGCCCTTGGCGGCCAGGGACCGGGCCACTTTGCGGCAGGCCTCCATGAAGGTGTCGGCCGGGAAGACCTGGGCCACCAGCCCCAGGGTTCTGGCCTCGGAGGCTTCCAGCAGGCGGCCGGTGAGGACCATCTCCTTGGCCGTGCCCTTCCCCACCAGGCGGGACAGGCGCTGGGTACCGCCGAAGCCCGGGATGATCCCCAGGTTGACCTCCGGCTGGCCCAGCCGCGCCGTGTCCGCGGCGTAGATGAAGTCGCAGGCCATGGCCATCTCCAGGCCGCCCCCCAGGGCAAAGCCGTTGACGCAGGCGATCACCGGAATCTCCAGGGCCTCGAGGGCAAAGCCGGTCTCGTGGGCCGACCGGGCGAAGGCCCGGGCCGTCAGGGGGTCAAACTCCAGAAAGACCTTGATGTCCGCGCCGGCGATGAAGGACCGGCCGGCCCCGGTGAGCAGGAGCACCCGAATTCCCGGGTCCCGGCGCACCCGCTCCAGGGCGTCACGAAACTCCGAGAGCATCTAGTGGTTCAGGGCATTGAGCCGGTCCGGACGGTTGAAGGTGATGGTGGCGACGCCGGCCTCGTGGTCAAACAGAATGGTTTGATACGACATGGGTCCTCCTATGATGAATGTCTACTTCATCCTCCTTTGAAAATCAACCTGGGTTCTACAGGCCAGAGGCCTGTGCCCCTCAATTAAAACCCTCCCGCCAAGGTTCCCAATTTCTCGATGGTGTCCGGCTGCCACCGGGGCTGATCATCTTTGTCGATGATCCGGGCCCGGATGCCCTCGAGGTAGTCGGGGTGGGTAATCATAAAGTGGGCCGCCAGGGCCTCCCGGTGGAAAACTTCCGGTAAGGGCCGCCCCGCGTTGGCCCGCAGCAGTTGCAGGGTTATGGCCAGGGCCGTGGGCGAGCGCTCCCCCAGCCGCCGGCGCACGTCCTCGCAGAGCGTCAGCTCCAGGCTGCACTGCTTAAGGGCGGCCATGATCTCCCCGAGCGAAGCCTTGCCCGCGAAGCGCTCCGCCACCCAGGCGTCGAGTTCCGGGTTCGGTGGAATATCCTGGCGGGTAAAGGGCGCCAACACCTGTTCCAGTTTCTCCACGGCGCCGGGCTTATCGGCGGGAAGCTCCCCGGCACAATTTTGGAGCGCCTCCCGCAGTTTTGGTAATCTCACCGAGTCCACCAGGTGGGTGGCCAGATGCAGCCGGACACATTCGGCCCCCAGAAGCTCATAGCCCGTCAGGGCCAGGTACTCGGGGTAGCCCCTGGGACACTTGGCGAAGAGCCAGCCCGTTCCCCCCACGTCCGGGAAGAAGCCGATACGGGTTTCAGGCATGGCCATGCGGGTGGCTTCGGTGGCCACCACGAGGTCCGCCCCGGCGGCCAGGCCCAGGCCGCCCCCCATGGTGATGCCGTGGGCCAGGACCACCACCGGTTTAGGACACTGGTGGATCATGAGGTCCAGGGCGTACTCATCTTGAAAGAACTGGTCGGCCAGGTGCACCGCCCCGGCCTGGACCGCCCCGGTCAGTTCCTTGAGGTCGCCCCCGGCGCAGAAGCCCCGGTCCCCGGCCCCGCAAATTACGACCAGGCTGACGTCGTCCGCGGCCAGGGCCGCCTCCAAGGCCCGGCCCAGGAGCCGGATCATCTCGCGGTTGAGGGTGTTGAGGACCCGGGGGCGGTTCAGGACGAGGACCATCAGGCCTGGAGGCCGTTTTACGAGGACGGGGGTATCTGTTTTATCGGCCATTTGCAAGGACCAGGGGTTAGGGGTTAGGGGTTAGGGGCCAAAAAATAACCGTATTTGCAAAAAGCTTACTACCTTGAAAAAATCTTGGTGGCACCGGCATCTTGCCGGTGCGGCGCACAGGCTGGGAAGCCTGTGCCACCAAAGGCGGCGGGCACGGAGGCTCGCCCCACCAACCTTTTCATGTTTTACGTGTGAACCAAAGGCTCATGAATGACCGCTCACCGCTCACCGCTCACTGCTTACTGCTTACTGCTCACTGCTTACTGCTCACTGCTCACTGCTTACTGCTACCTCCCCTTTGCTCCCCGAAAAATGAGTTGGGGCAGTTCCACGTTATTCATGAACGGGATCGGGGCCCAGACGATTTCCTGGCGTAGGACGGCAAACCCGGGAAACTGCTCCCGGAGTTCGGCCGGGGTGGGGAAATGGTGCACCATGGCGCCGTCCGGGGTGGCGATGTCCACCAGGGTGCCGGGCTCCAGCTCCCGGGTCTGGGGCAGACGCACCTTCTCGGCGAATTCCCGGGGGGAGACGTTGATGAACAGGTGCCCACCGGCTTTCAGGACCCGGTCCAGCTCCCGGCAATAGTCCCGGAAGGTGGCGGCATCGCCGTGGTTGATAACGTTGATGCTCACAACCAGATCGAAGGCCCCGGGAGCGAAAGGCAGGCGGTTGAGGTCGGCCTGCACCAGGTTCGAGGCGGCCGCCGGGGGGGCGGAGTTGGCGAGGCGCGCCTTGAGAAGTTTTAGCACCCGGGCATCGCAATCCACGCCCCAAACCCGGAACCCCGCCTGGAGCAAGGGCAGCAAGTGACGGCCCACCCCGCAGCCGGCGTCCAGAACCCGGCGGCAGCCAGCCGCCTGCCACCGGGGGATCAGGCCCATGAGTTCGGGATTGGGCTCCCGGCCCTGCATCACGGGATCGGCAAAAATTTCTCCCCAACCGGGCATGGCGACCTCATATACTTTTTCTAATTAATATATACAGTTTTGGGTAAGGCACAAAATAAATCGCTAAATTGCGATTTTTTTCTTGACAGGCTATCGCAAAAAAGCGATATTGAAATCAGCGAGGAGGAGGCAAATGCCTGAAACAGAGGTCATCATGTTCCAAGAAAATGATGGAACAGTTCCTTTGATGAAATGGCTCGATAAATTGCCTGAAAAGGTGCAAGACAAATGCCTCGTAAAAATTCAACGTTTAGAGGAACAAGGCTATGAACTTCGTCGCCCTGAGGCAGATAGCCTGAGAGACGGAATCCATGAATTACGGGTGGCATTCCGAGGGATGCAATACCGGATGCTTTATTTCTTCCATGGGCAGCAAGCTATTATCTCCCACGGCTTGAAAAAGGCAAGCGTGGTGCCATCACCACAGATTGACCTCGCCACCGAGCGGAGAGTGATCCTATGAAGCACACGTATAGGGAGACTGGAAATGAAGAGTAAAAAGATATCCGGAACTTTTGATATTTTACATCGTAGATATATCGGGGAAAACGCTGCTCGGCAGGCGTCTTTTGAGGATGAGCGCGTGAACGCCGAAGTTGCTAAAACTATCTATGAACTGCGTAAGAAAGCGGGATTGACCCAGAAAGAGTTGGCCCAAATGGTGGGAACTACTCAGTCGGTGATCAGCCGCCTCGAAGACGCAGATTATGAAGGTCATTCCTTGTCAATGCTCAATCGGATAGCAATGGCCCTTAACCGCCGTCTTTCTGTTCAAATGATAGAACCTATCAATGAAAGGGTAGCAACAGTGTTGCCCCCATATCAGGGCAATATCAACAAACAGGACCAAGGGGAGGCAAAGGGAAAGAAGTAACTTCAGTAAAAGCAGAACCCTTGCCACCAACTCCAAAAAAGACTGTCGCCGATAATCTTATGGACCCTGAAAAAAATAAATCAAGGAAGAAATAAGCCTATGATTCCCCGATACAGCCGTAAAGTAATGGCCCGGATCTGGACCGAAGAGAACAAGTTTTTAAGCTGGCTCAAGGTGGAGCTGGCCGCCATGGCGTCCATGGCCAAGTGCGGCCTCATTCCGCCGGAGGCGCCGAAACGGGCCGCCAGAAAGGCCAGGATCGACATCGCCCGCATCCTCGAGATCGAGGCCAAGACCCACCACGACGTGGCCGCGTTCGTGGACCAGGTGGCGGCCGGCCTGGGGGAGGACGGCCGCTACTTCCACTTCGGCCTGACCTCCTCCGACGTGCTGGATACCGCCCTGGGCCTGCGCCTGACCGAGGCGGCGGACGTACTGTTGTCCGACCTGGATGAACTGCTGGTGGTACTGAAGGACCGGGCCTACGCCTTCAAGGGCCAGGTCATGGTGGGCCGGACCCACGGGGTGCACGCCGAACCCATCACCCTGGGTTTGAAGTTCGCCCTGTGGTACGCCGAGTTTCAGCGGCAGCGGGCCCGCCTGGCCGCGGCCCGCAAAACCATCGCGGTGGGCAAAATTTCCGGCGCCGTGGGCGCCTTCGCCCACCTGGCCCCGGAGGTGGAGGCCGAGGTCTGCAAGCGCCTGGGGCTTACGCCGGCGGCCATTTCCACCCAGGTCATTCAGCGGGACCGGCATGCCGAATACTTCCTCACCCTGGCCCTGATCGGCGCCAGCGTCGAAAAAGTGGCCCTGGAGATCCGCCACCTGCAGCGCACCGAGGTCCGGGAGGCGGAGGAGATGTTCGCCGCCGGCCAGAAGGGGTCGTCGGCCATGCCCCACAAGCGCAACCCGATCCTCTCGGAAAACCTCTGCGGCCTGGCCCGGGTGCTCCGGGGCAACGCCCTGGCGGCCCTGGAAAACGTCGCCCTGTGGCACGAGCGGGACATCAGCCACTCCTCGGTGGAGCGGGTCATCGCCCCGGATTCCACCGTGCTCCTGGATTT